>JAEMTR010000155.1 GCA_016462245.1 Solirubrobacteraceae bacterium | reverse complement strand
AGGAAAGCTCGGCCGCGGTGCTGTCGAGCTCGTCTTGATGGAGCGCGAGGCGCGCCAGGCGAGCAACGTGTAGTAGCTCATCACGATCGATCATCGCTCTGCCGTTTCGTGGGAGACAGCAGCGACGCCGGTAGGCGCAGGGCGCGGAGATGGCGGACTGTAAGCCCGCGACGCGCCCTCTGTGCGCTCGTTGCGGATTGAGACCAGCGAGCCTGCGGTGAGAACCACCATCGAGATAGCTCCGATCCATCCAGCCGGCTCAATCCCAACGTCGCTGGCAGGCAGATTTAGGCCCAATCCAGGGCGCGTGAAGAGGACGACCATCAGCGCGATCAGCGTTGGTACAGCGACCGCTCCGAGGGTCGCGCCGAATGGCAACGTCAGTGCATCGCGCCCGTTCGCCGCGAAGGTCAGGAAGAGACCGACGCCGAGCAATGCGCTGATTACTAGTAACGCGACCATCAGCCATCCGAGTCCATCCCAACCAGTGACGGTGAGGTTCAGGCTTTGCGTCGGGAAGCTCTCGAGCGTTAATCCGTACGAAAACCACGGCTGCCAAAGCGTCGCGAGGATGCCGATCGACCCGATCAGCACAGCCCACTCGGCGGCCCGCAGATGCTTCACGCCTGCTCTGCCGCCATCCGCGCAGCGATCACGGTGTTGTCGAGCAAACAGGCGATCGTCATCGGTCCGACGCCGCCTGGGACCGGCGTTATGGCGCTTGCGACCTCGCTGACGGCTTCGAAGTCAACGTCGCCGCAGAGCGCGCCGTCAACGCGGTTGATGCCGACGTCGATCACAACAGCGCCAGCTTTGACGAAGTTCGCTTCAACCATCCGCGCGCGCCCAACGGCGGCGATCAAGACGTCGGCGCGGGCGCACGTGGCGGCGAGGTCTTTCGTCCGCGAGTGGCAGATCGTGACCGTTGCGCTGCGTTCGAGCAGCAGCTGGCCCATCGGCTTGCCAAAGAGGTTTGAACGGCCGATCACGACCGCCTCGGCTCCTTCCAGTTCGACGCCAACCTCGTCGAGCAGCATCAGCACGCCGCGCGGCGTGCAGGGCCTCAGGCCCGGGCGCCCTAGCGCCAACAGCCCTGCGCTGGTCGTCGTTAGTCCGTCAACGTCCTTCAGCGGATCTACGAGCCCTGTCAGCTCAACGCCGTCAAGGTGGTGTGGCACCGGCAGCTGGCAGATGATCCCGCTGATTGCCGGGTTTGCGTTGGCCTCTTCGATCGTCGCGATTGCCTGCTCGCGCGTCGCGTCGGCGGGCAGGTTGAAGCTGAATCCTTCAATTCCGGCCGCTGCGCATGCGCGCTGCTTACTAGCGACGTAGACGGCGCTTGCGGGGTCGTCGCCGATCAAGATCGTCGCTAGCCCTGGCGGCCTTCCGTACTGCTCAGCAAACGTCGCAGCGTCAACTGCAATCTGCTTGCGCAGCTTTGCCGCGACTGCTAGTCCATCGATTACTTGTGCGCTCATAGGTCAATTCTTACTAGCGCGCGCGAATTGGCGCGTATTGGGCCATCAGTTTGCGCTCCTCGCCGCTCTGCGCGAAGCGAACGATCAGGATTCCGCCGGGCTCGGCGCCGATAACAACACCATCGCCAAATGCGGCGTGAACGACGTCATCGCCAACACCAAAGTTGGTCGTTGGCATCGCCGGCGGCTCGTGCGCTGTGGCGGCCGCCGACTCCCACGCGCCGGGCCGCCCGCGCGGGCGCCCACCGATCGGCGCCGAGTACTGATCGTCCTCTTGGTCGAGCAGCCCTCCAGGAAGTTCACTCAGGAAGCGGCTCGGCACGCCGCTCGTCTGAGCGCCGAAGACGTTGCGCTGGCGCGCGCTGGTCATCGTCAAGTTGCGCATCGCCCTCGTGATACCGACGTAACAGAGCCGCCGCTCCTCCTCCAACGTTCCCTCGTCGATTGAGCGCGAGTGCGGGAAGAGGCCGTCCTCACATCCAATGATGAAGACGACGGGATACTCCAGCCCCTTCGCGTTGTGGAGCGTCATCAGCGTGACGAGCGACTCATCGTCCTGGCGACTATCAGCGTCGGCGACGAGCGAAACCTGCTGGAGGAATAGATCGAGGCTGTCGTCCTCTGCGTCGGCTGCGGCGTCGAACTCGCGTGCCACCTCGACCAGCTCCTCGAGGTTCTCAAGTCGCCCTGCGGCCTCAATCGTGCGCTCATTCTCGAGCCACTCGACGTAACCGCTCTCATGGATTACGGCATCGAGCAGGTCGCCTATAGGAACTCCTTGCTGGTGGCGCTGGCGCAGCCCTTCCATCGTCTCCATGAAACGTCCCAGCGCTTTGACTGCGGCCTTCCCGAGGCCAGGCACGGCGGCTGGGTCGGCGGCTGCCTCCCAGATGCTCACGCCGGTCGTCTGGGCGTGCGTGAGCACGCGCGAGAGCGATGTCTGGCCAAGGCCGCGCCGCGGCGTGTTGGCGACGCGCTGGAAGCTGACGGCGTCCTGCCCGTTGATCAACAGAGTCAGATAGGCGACCGCGTCTTTGACTTCGGCGCGGTCATAGAACTTCGTGCCGCCGACTACCTGATAGGCGATCTCGCGGCGCACCAGCGTGTCTTCGAGCACGCGCGACTGCGAGTTCATCCGGTAGAAAACTGCGATCTCCGAGCGCGACAGCCCCTCATCTACGAGCCGCTCGATCTCGCCAGCTACGTAGCGGGCCTCGGAATGTTCATCGTCGAGCGTCCTCAGGACGATCGAATCGCCTTCGCCAAGATCGGTCCAAAGCGTCTTCGGCATCTGATCGCGATTATTCGAGATGATCGCGTTGGCGGCGTCGAGCACGGTCTGCGTTGAGCGGTAGTTCTGCTCCAGCTTGATCACAGTCGCGTCAGGAAAGTCATCCTTGAAGTCGAGAATGTTGCGGATGTCGGCGCCGCGGAAGCCGTAGACCGACTGCGCGTCGTCGCCGACGACTGCGATGTTGCGATGGTCAGCGACGAGCAGCTGCAGTAGCCGGTACTGCGCGTGGTTGGTGTCCTGGTATTCGTCGACGAGCACGAAGTGAAACGTCTTGCCGTAGCGCTCGCGAACCTCTGGGAAGCGCTCGAAGAGCGCCACCGTTCGGCCGATCAGGTCATCGAAGTCCATCGCGTTCATCCGCAGCAGCGACTTTTCGTAAAGCTCATAGACCTCGGCAACGGTCCGTTCGAAGTAATCACCGACCATCTCGCTGTACTCGGCCGTTCCGCGCAGCCGGTTCTTGGCGTCCGAGATCTGGCGCTGTATCGCCGCCGGCGTGAACCTTTTTGGGTCTACCCCAAGCTCGTCGAGGCACTGCTTGATCAGCCGCCGGCTGTCGG
>JAEMTR010000154.1 GCA_016462245.1 Solirubrobacteraceae bacterium | reverse complement strand
ACGAATAAGAGTCTTTCATGATGAACTCGCGCGTTCGCAGCACTCCAGCGCGCGGCCGCGGCTCGTCTCGGCCCTTCAGTTGGAGGTGGTAGAGGATCAGCGGCAGCTCGCGGTAGGAGCGAATCAGCTGCGAAACGTGAAAGGTAACGGCCTCCTCGTGCGTCATCGCCAAGACCAGCTCAGCTCCTTTGCGGTCGCTCAGTGCGAAGAGCTCATCGATCTGGTCGCGACCGGTTTTCTTCCAAAGCTCGCGCGGCTGAATCAGCGGCATCAGCAGCTCTTGCCCGCCGATCGCGTCCATCTCTTCGCGGATGATCGCCTCAACCTTCTGGTGCACGCGCCAGCCGGCTGGAAGCCAAGTCCAAAGCCCTGCCCCAAGCTGGCGGATCAGGCCGGCGCGCACGCCGAGCACGTGCGATAGCGCCTGCGCGTCGGCTGGCGCCTCGCGCTCGGTCGGTAATAGAAGCTGTGACATCCGCATTGGGCGGCAAGCCTAACTCCTTGAGCGCGCTAAGTTAGACTTGCCCGTAGATTCGACAACCGAGGAGACAGACAATGGCTTTCGAAGTCCCAGCACTTCCCTACGCATATGACGCGCTCGAGCCCCACATCGACGAGACGACGATGCAGATTCACCACGACAAGCATCACCAGGCTTATGTCGACAAACTCAACGCTGCGGTTGAAGGAACCGACGCCGCTAATTCCTCAATCGAAGAGCTGATCTCCGGGCTCTCGACCCTCCCCGCCGAGATTCAGGGCCCGGTGCGCAACAACGGCGGTGGCCATTTGAACCACTCGCTCTTCTGGGAGTCGATGAGTGCTGATGGCGGCGGCGCCCCCGACGGTGATCTGGCCGCAGCGATCGACGCCGGCTTCGGTTCGTTCGAGGCCTTCAAGGAGGCCTTCGAAGCTGCCGGTGTTGGCCAGTTTGGCTCAGGCTGGGCTTGGCTAGTCGCAGACGGTGACGGGGTCGCAGTTGTCAGCACCGCTAACCAAGATTCGCCACTGACAGACGGTAAGACGCCGCTGCTGGGAAACGATGTCTGGGAGCACGCCTACTACCTCAACTACCAAAATCGTCGTCCTGACTACCTGAAGGCATGGTGGAACACGGTCGATTGGTCTGTAGTCGCAGCTCGCTACGCCGCTGCCTGAACGAGAACCTACGCGCCAACGGCAGCCGAGCTGCTCTCATAGGTCGATGCCGCGGCTCATTCTCTGCACGGTCGCCGCTGCGATCACGTCGGCCCTATGCGCTGGCCCGGTTAGCGCTGGCGCCTTGATGAAGGTCGGCGTCGCCGATGACGGACTGATGCAGCGCCTGCCTGGGCGCGCCGCTGACACCGCCGCGGCCTGGCAACTACGCGGCGTAGATCAAAGTCGGCTGACGCTCGTCTGGGCGCGGATCGCGCCAGCTGCAGCGAGCGTCAAGCAGCCAAGCGGCTTCGATCCCCGCGATCATCAAAGTCCCGGCTATGACTGGAGCTCGGTTGACGTCGCCGTCGCTGCGCTGAGGGCGCGCTCGATCAGCGTCGAATTATCGCTCACGACGCCGGCGCCCATTTGGGCCTCGAAGGTTCCATCGCGGCGTGAGCCGACCTACAGGCCCGACCCAGCCGCGTTCGGAGCGTTCGTCCACGCCGTCGCCGCCCGTTATGGCACACAGGTCTCCAGCTACACGCTAATCAACGAACCGAACCTTTGGCAGTGGTTGACGCCGCAATGGTCTTGCAGCAGTGAAACTGAACGCAGCTGCCGGCCCGCCAGCCCGGCGATCTATCGCGAACTCTTTCGGTCAGGGTACGACGAGATCAAGGCGCTGACACCGCGGGCGTCGGTCTGGGGCGGGTCGCTAGCACCGCTCGGCACGGTAGATCGCGGCGGCCCAAAAAGTTCGATCGGCCCGTTGCTGTTTCTGCGCCGGCTTGGCTGCGTCAGGGAGAGCTTCGCGCGCGACCGCAGCAGCAGTGACTGCCGTCAGTTCCAGCCGCTCAAGTTTGACGCGATTGCGCACCACCCCCACAGCGCTTGGCGCGCGCCGCGCGAGTCGAACGGCGTTGCTGACAGCGTCACGATCGGCACTATTTCGCGGCTGACGAACACGGTCGACAAGATTCAAGCTCGCGGCGGGATTCTAAACGGGTCGTTCGGTGGCAGTGAGGCGAGGCGCAAGCCGCTCGACGTTCAGATCGACGAGTTCGGGATTCAGACCAATCCGCCGGACGCTTGGTCAGGCGTTTCGCTCTCGAAGCAGAACGATTACCTTCAAGAGGCCGCTTACATGATCTGGAAGAACTCACGCGTGAAGCTCTTCTCGCAATACCTTTGGCAGGATGAACCGCTCGACAAGCTCAGCATCACGGCCGGCTCATGGCAATCTGGGCTCTACTTTGAAGACGGAACGGCAAAGCCCTCGGCGGCTTCGTTCCCGAACCCGTTCTGGGTCGATCTTCCCCGCCGCTCGCGCAAGGCGACCGTGTGGGGCCAAGTTCGGCCAGGCGGGCAAACCAGGGTCACGGTGCAGTCGAGAACGGTTGGCCGCGCAAGCTTTGCAGCGCTGCGAACCGTCAAGACCAACCAGGCTGGCTACTTCAGCTTCAAAGCGGCAGTCAAGGGCAGGACGGCATTTCGTTTTTATTACGACAGCGACGGCTACGGCGTCGTGACCTCTTCGGTAAGGACAGTGAAACCGCGCTAATCGGCACTTCTGCCAGCCTCGAACCGGCGCATTTGGCCGCTGCGGCTGCTTAGATGTATCTATGAACAGACTGTTCTCAGGAGCCGCGCTGGCAGCGCTGCTGGCGCTAGCTTTGGCCGCGCCGGCGAGCGCAAATTCGTCGCTGCAAATCGGCATTGACGACGATGGCCTGATGCAGCGCAATCCGGCGACAACCGCCCCGACTGCCGCCCTCTGGAGGCAGAATGGCGTCGGCCAGGGCCGCCTAACTTTGGTTTGGACGCGGATTGCACCTAACGCCTCAAGCACGAAGATGCCGTCTGGGTTCAACCCGCGTGACCCAAACAGCCCCGGCTATGTCTGGGGCGACGTCGACCGCGCTGTCTCGGCGCTCGAAGCAAACGGCATCGATGTGTCGATTCTGATTGCTGCGCCGAACCCCTACTGGGCTTCGCTCGTCCCTTCGCGCCGCAGCCAAACTTACAAACCGAGCCCGGAGGCGCTGGGAGATTTTGTCTACGCGGTCGCGCAGCGCTACAAGGGCCGGATCAAGAGCTACCTGCCGATGAACGAGCCAAACCTTTGGCAGTACATCACGCCACAGTATGAGTGCAGCGGCTCGTCTGCGAAGAGCTGCACGCTTGCCGGAGCGGCAATCTATC
>JAEMTR010000153.1 GCA_016462245.1 Solirubrobacteraceae bacterium | reverse complement strand
AAGCGATGGTCGCTGGCACCGAAGCTGAGATCGACGACATCGGATTCTTCACGCCTGAGATGGTCAGCGTCCCCGAGCTGCTGGCAGGCGAGGTCGGCTACGTGATCACCGGGATCAAGGACGTCACACTGCTGCGCGTCGGCGACACACTGACGACGAAAGCCAACTCGGCCAGTGAGGCGCTGCCCGGCTACCGCGAGGTAAAGCCGGTGGTCTTCTGTGGCCTCTTCCCGATCGAATCCGATCAGTACCCCGACCTGCGCGACGCGCTCGAGAAGCTGACGCTCAACGACGCAGCCTTGACCTGGGAGCCGGAGACCTCAGACGCGCTCGGCTTCGGCTTTCGCTGCGGCTTCCTAGGGCTGCTGCACATGGACATTGTGCGCGAGCGGTTGGAGCGCGAATACGACCTCAACCTGATGGCGACGATGCCCTCGGTCAGCTTCGAGGTGACGATGACCAGTGGCGAGACGGTCGAGGTTCACAACCCATCGGCGATGCCCGACCCAAGCCGGATCGAGGAGATCCGCGAGCCAATGATCAGAGCCTCAATCCTGACCCCGAATGAGTACGTCGGCCAAGTGATGGAGCTCTGCCAGGAGAAGCGCGGCGAGAGCGCAGGGCTTCATTACCTTTCGGCCGAGCGCGTGCAGATGAGCTACGACCTGCCGCTTGCTGAGATCGTGCTCGACTTTTTCGATCAGCTCAAATCGCGCACGCGTGGCTACGCTTCGCTCGATTACGAAATCAGCGGAATGAAGGCCTCCGACATGGTCAAGCTTGATGTGCTGCTTGCTGGCGATCCGGTCGACGCGCTCTCGATGCTCGTTCATCGTGAAAAAGCACAGGCGGTCGGACGTAGCTTGACCGAAAAACTGCGCGAGAAGATTCCGCGCCAACAGTATGACGTGCCAATTCAAGCCGCGATCGGCGCGAGGATTGTCGCCCGCGAGACGGTTAAGGCCTACCGCAAGGACGTGATCGCCAAGTGCTACGGCGGTGATATTTCGCGCAAGCGCAAGCTGCTTGAGAAGCAGAAGGAAGGTAAGAAGCGGATGAAGCAGGTTGGCAGCGTCGAGATTCCCCAGGAAGCTTTCCTCGCCGTGCTTGAGCTTGGCGATTCCAGCTAACTGGGCTGATTGGCCGCCCCGCGGCGCGCGCCGGTACCATCGTTGATCGTGCTTACCGAGCGTCAAGAGCTAATTTTGCGCCGGGTCGTTGAGACCCACCAGGCGACCGCGCAGCCGGTCGGCTCGAAGACGCTGGCCGCCGATCCGGCGATCGATTTCGGCCCGTCAACGATTCGCAACGAGCTGGCGGTGTTGGAGGAGCAAGGGCTGCTAGCCCACCCGCACACATCGGCTGGGCGGATTCCAACCGACGCTGGCCGCCGCTTTTATGTAGATCGCCTGCTGCCGCAGGGTCAGCGTGCGGAGCTCGAGTTGCCGATCGTCAAGAGTGAGGTCGACCAAGCAATGCGCGTCACCAGCGCGACGCTCGCCCAGGCAACCAATCTGTTGGCGATTGTTTCGGCGCCGCCGCTGGAGGCGGCAACGGTCCGTCACGTTGAAGTGCTGACGCTGCAGCCACACGTTGCGATGGTCGTCGTAATCACCTCGACCGGCAGCGTCGCCAAGCGGCTAATAAGCTTCGAGCAGCCGATCGACAGCGGACTAATCACGTGGGCCGCCGAATATCTCAACGAGCGACTCAGCGGCTATGAACTAGGTGCACGGACGGTCGTTGCGCGGCTCAGGGAGGCCTCGCTCGGCGCTAGTGAGCAAGGATTTCTTGAAGCGCTGCTGCCGGTCTTCGATGACCTTCGCTCGGACTCCGAAGTGATGCTCTACGTCGAAGGAGCAGGGCGCCTGCTCGGTGGCGACAGGCTCGACAACCTCTCTGAGATCAACGAGCTGCTGAGCGCACTGGAGCGGCGCGTCGCGCTACTGGGCGTGCTGCGTCTAGCGCTCGGCGAGCGGGACGTCGTCGTGCGGATCGGTAGTGAGAACGAACTGCCAGCACTGCAATCGCTGGCGCTGGTCGGCGCCGGCTACGGGCCGCGCGCGCAGAAGCTGGGGACCGTTTCTGTAATTGGGCCACTGCAGATGGACTACGGCGCCGTGATCGCAACCGTCCGCGAGGCCGCTTGGCAGCTCTCGCGCTACATCGAAGACGTCGACGCGGCATAGGCGATGGCGAGCACCGTTCCTGGAGACCCCTATGAGCTGCTCGGCGTGCCGCGCGGCGCCGACGATCAAACAATCAAGAAGTCCTTCCGCGCCTTAGCTCGTGAGCTCCATCCCGACGTAAACAGCCACGACCCCGAAGCCGAGACAAAGTTCAAGGCGGCGGCCGAGGCCTACGAGATTCTCTCCGATCCGCGCCGCCGTGAGATATATGACCAGTACGGCCATGAGGGCCTGCGCAGCGGCGGCATGCGCCCCAACTTTGAAGGCTTTGGCTCGCTGGGCGACCTCTTCGGCGCCTTCTTCGGCGGCGGTTTCGGTGGCGGTCAAAGCGGCCCGGCACAAGGCGACGACGCGATCATCGCCGTTAGCGTCACGCTGGCCGAGGCGGCGACCGGCAAGGCGACGACGATCTCTTTCGAAGCGATCGATCGCTGCGACGACTGCGACGGTAGCGGCGCCGAGCCGGGCAGCAAGCTCACTACTTGCGACTCCTGCAACGGCGCCGGCGTCGTTGAGGCAGTCGCAAATTCGCCTTTTGGCCAGGTCTTGCAGCGCCGCGCCTGTGGCGCTTGCGACGGGCAAGGGCAGATTGCCGATTCGCCCTGCGAGAACTGCGACGGTCGCGGCCGCGTTGTCCGCCGCCGTGAACTTGAGATTGAAATCCCCGCGGGGATCGATGACGGGCAGCGGATTCGGCTCGCCGGCCGCGGTCACGCGGGAGAGCGCGGCGGGCCAGCAGGCGACCTATACGTCCAAGTTCAGGTTGAGGCCAGCGAGCATCTGCTACGCGACGGCGATGACCTGATCTGCGTGCTCGACGTGCCGGCGCCGAGCGCCGCGCTCGGAGTGACGCTTGACGTCGAGGGGCTCAACGGGGCGGTAGCGGTGAAGGTGCCGGCAGCGACGCAGCCCGGTGAGATCATCGAACTTGATGGGCTCGGAATGCCGCAGCTACGGCGGTCGGAGCGGCGCGGCGCCTTGCGCGTCGTCATCAACGTTGTGATTCCGCGGCGCTTGACCGACGAGCAGCGCAGCCTCAACGAGCAGCTCGCCAACTCGCTCACGGAGGAGAACCTGGCCGCTCCCGAAGGACTCGGCGCGAAGTTGCGGCGGCTTCTGAGCAGTAGTCGGTGATCCGGCTCGCGATCCGCGTAGCAGCGGCCGACGCTGA
>JAEMTR010000152.1:1524-3372 GCA_016462245.1 Solirubrobacteraceae bacterium | reverse complement strand
TGCTGCAGCTGCCGGGCTTTGACCGCCTCCGGATCTTCGTCAACCCGATCGTTGCGTTCGTGCTCTGGGCGGCCAACCTCTACCTCTGGCATCTGACGCTCTTCCACGAGGCGGCGGTCCGCAATGAGCTGATTCACATCGTCCAGCACGCGGCCTTCGTCTTCTTTGGCATCAACGTCTGGATGGCGCTGCTCGGCCCGCTGCCGAAGCCACTCTGGTTTGGAACTGCCGCCCAGTTCGGCTACATCGTCGCCGTTCGCCTTACCGGCGCCGTGCTCGGCAACGTGCTGATCTTCGGTGAGGTCTTCTACCGCGTCTACGACCCGGGCCGCGCCGACTGGAATGTTGGCGGAGCATCCGATCAGGCGATGGCAGGTGGGCTGATGATGCTTGAGGGTTCGGTGCTGACGATCTGCCTGCTCGCTTGGCTCTTCCTCAAAGCCGCGAAGCAGACCGATGAGCGCCAGGAGCTAGTCGAGTTCGCCCGCGGGCAGGGAGTCGAGCTGACCGATTCGCGCGCCGCCCGTGCAGTTGCCGCCGGCCGCGGCGATGAGCTGCGTGAGCGGATCCTCACCGGCTCGTTCAGCTAGCGCGCAGCGGCATCGTGAAGTGCTGCTCAAGCTCATCGAGCGTCTGCGCCGCGCTGGTGTGGTGGACGGTGATCATTCCCAGCGCCCGCGCCGGCTTCAGGTTGCCGGGTAGGTCGTCGACGAAGACGATCTCCTCGGCTGGCAGCGCCAGCCGCTCAATCGCAATCTCGTAGATCGCTTCGTCCGGTTTGCGGACGCCCTCTTGGCCGCTGATCACAACGACGTCAAAGAGCTCGGGAAGCTGGTCGTGCGGGTAGCGCTCAATCCCCCACGAGTTGGAGAGCAGGCCGGTGCGGATGCCACTAGCGCGCGCTATCCGAATCGCTTCGAAGATCTCCTCCTCGGCGACGATCGCACCGAAGACGCGGTCAACGAGGCCGGGGGTGCGTTCCGGCGGGAGCTCCAGCAGCGCGGCTAGCCGTATTTCAAACTCCGGCTCGGTGATCACGCCGGTCTCCAGCTCAACTAGTGCCTGGCGGCCGCCCGGGTCGGCGGCGAAGAGATCACGCACGCGCAGCGGGTCGAGCCCTTCTTCCTCACAGAAGATCTGAAAACCGGCGAAGACGTCGCTCGTCAGCACGCCGCCCCAATCGAGCAGCAGGCCGCGCGGCTGTGGCTCAGGCGCCATCGCTGAGCGCCCGCGCGCGGCTGGCAAGTTCAACTACGCCGTCGCCGAACTGGGCCAAGAATGGATCATCGGTTGTACCGGCGACGGCGCGCTTGTAGTTGCCTTCCATGAAGACGACCGTCTTCCAAAGCGCCAGCGTCTGGTACCAGCGGATGTCGGTCATCTCGCGGCCCGAGCGCTCCTCGTAGCGGGCAATCAGGTCGGCGCGCAGCGGGAAGCCTTCGTCGCGCGTCATCGAGTTCAGCTCAAACATTCCCAGCGGCGGGTCATCGCGATCAACGTAGAGCGTCGCGAAGTAGCCAAGGTCGGCTAGCGGATCACCGATCGTCGCCATCTCCCAGTCGAGGATCGCTTCCAGCTTGGTCGGGCTGCTCGCCGCGTAGATCACGTTGCCGATCCGGTAGTCGCCGTGGACGATCGTCGCTGGGCCAGACTCGGGCATGTTCGCGGCCAGCCACTTGCCGACAGCGTCAACGTCTTCAAGCTCGCGCGTGCGGTTGTGTTCCCAAAGCCCACCGAAGCGGCGCAGCTGGCGCTCGAGGTAGCCGGTCGGCTTGCCGAAGCCCTCCAGCCCGGCGGCTTCCCAGTCGACGCCATGCAGCTCGACCAGCGAATCGATCAGCTCCTCAC
>JAEMTR010000152.1:0-1514 GCA_016462245.1 Solirubrobacteraceae bacterium | reverse complement strand
CGGCGTAGGTGACGTTTGAGTGGCCGTCGCCGATCGGTGCAATCTCCAGCTCGCCTTCTCCGATTCCGGCCGCGTCGAGAAACTCGATCAGCGGATCGAGCACGACCAGCGGCGGGCGCTCGTTGGCCTCGCCTTCGGCGTGGCTGCGGACAATGTCGTCGTCGGCGATTTCGTGGAGTGACATCGAGCGCATAAAGCTACCCGTCGCAGCTAGGCGCAGTCCTTTACCCTCCGCAGGAATGGCACAGCAACTGTGGCTACTGCGGCACGGCGACGCCGAACCGCACGGTACGCGCGATGACCACGACCGCAAGCTCAGCGAGCGCGGCGTTGAGCAGGCACGCGCGGCCGGCCAGGCGCTGGCGGCGCTCGGCTTCGAGCCAACGGCCGTGCTCACAAGCCCCAAAGTCCGTGCCCGCGAGACCGCCGCCGAGGCCTGCGGCGCGCTGCTCTTCAAGGCGGTTGAATTTGAGCCGCTGGCTGGCGGCTTCGACGGCACTGCTGCACTAGACCTCTGTGGCCCTGAGCACGGCGACCGGGTTTTGATCGTCGGCCATGAACCTGACTTCAGCCAGATCGTCTACGACCTAACTGGCGCCCGCATCGACATGAAGAAGGGCGGCCTTGCCGGAATTCGAATCGGCTCGCTGCGGCGCGAGCTGATCGTCCTGATGCGCCCGCACGAGCTGATCGAGATCGCGCGCCAGGGCGAGCAATGAGCGGCGTTGCACGGACGATTGAGGCCGCCGGCGGCGTCGTTGAGCAGGGCGGGCTGATCGCCGTAGTCCATCGCCCGCGCTACGACGACTGGTCACTGCCGAAGGGCAAGCTCGACAAGAACGAAAGCGCGGAGCGCGCTGCGCTGCGCGAAGTCCAGGAAGAGACTGGGCTCAGCTGCCAATTGATTGAGGAGCTCGACCCTGTCAGCTACACCGACAACCGCGGCCGCCCGAAGAACGTTCGCTACTGGCGGATGAAGGTCTTGAGCGGCGAGTTCGAAGTCAACGACGAGGTTGACGAGCTGCGCTGGCTAGCTAAGGCCGATGCGCTCGAGCTGCTCAGCTACGAGCACGACCGCGAGCTCGTAGCGGCGCTCGCCGACTGAGCGACTAGCCGAGGCCGTTGAGCGTCTTTGCGGCGCCGACAACGTCACCGAGTTCAACATTGTTGACGGCCAGAATCGTCGGCATCTTGCCGCGCGCAGCCTTGCAGGCGTTGGCGCGGGCAACGATCGCGGCCTTCGTGTTGACGATCGCTGAATCCTCGGCGTAGCTGATCCCGTTGGGGGGGCGCGTTACGAAGTGGTTCATCAGGAAGAGTGGTCCGTTCGCCGGGCCGCGGTTCGCGCGGCAGCTCTCGGCCAGCCCGGCCGGGTCGGTCAGCAGGCTGGCGCTCGCGAACGAGTAAGGCGTTTCGCGCAGCGTTGACTTGTATGTCTCGAAGTACCACTTGACCGGCGCCGTCTTCGACTCCGAGGTCATCACGACGCGCTGGCCGCTGGAGATCATCTTCGC
>JAEMTR010000151.1 GCA_016462245.1 Solirubrobacteraceae bacterium | reverse complement strand
AGCTTCTCACCGTCGAGGCTGACCGGGACTCCGGCTTCGAAACCGATCTGAACGATCTGCGCTTCGTCCGGCGCACGCTCGGGCGGGGTTACGAGCTGGAAGACGTCGTCGTCCGGTGCGTGATCGAGATCTTCGATCCAACGTCCTTCTGACGAGCGTCCCCAAAGGTTGTCGTCGATCGAGTACGGCGTCTGCTCGGCGCCGCCCTTAATTGGGATTCCGTGCTCGCGGGCGTAGGCGATCTCTTCTTCGCGACCCATCTGCCACTGGCGGACAGGGGCAACGATCTTCAGCTCCGGCGCCAACGTGGCGACGGTGCCGTCGATCCGCACCTGGTCGTTTCCTTTGCCGGTGCAGCCGTGAGCGATTGTGTCGCAGCCGTGGCGACGCGCGGCTTCGACTGCAAGCTTGGCGATCAATGGGCGGCCAAGAGCCGTAAAGAGCGGGTAGCCAAGGCCGTAGGTGCCGTTGGCGAGGATCGAAGGAGTGACGAAGTCGCGGGCGAACTCCTCGCGGGCGTCAATCACTTCGGCAGCAACGGCGCCTAGGTCAAGTGCCTTCTGCTTGACGACGTCGTAATCCTCGCCTGGCTGGCCGAGGTTAATCGTCAGCGCGACGACCTCGGCCTCGTACTCATCCTGGATCCATTTGCACATCACGCTCGTGTCGAGCCCGCCGGAAAAGAGCAGCAGGACTCGCCCAACCTCGTCCGGGTTGGCTACGTAACTGGCTGTTCGCTCTGGCTCGGTCATCGGCGGCAGTGTAGGCAGAGTTGGTGGTTAGCTGTGGGCCACGTGGTCGGCGAGTGCGCTGGCGACTCGCGTGATTGCTTCGGCTACCTCGTCGTCGTCCATTGTCAGGGGCGGCAACAAACGGACTGTGTTGGGGCCGGTCGCGTTCATCAGCACGCGTTGCCCGGCGATCGCGGCGTTAACCATTCCGGGGGCGTCGCCAGCCGCGATGTCAAAGCCGATCATCAGTCCCCGGCCGCGAACCTCAGTCACTCCGGGCAGCAGCGCGATTGCCTCGCGCAGCCGCTCGCCAAGCATGTTGACGCGGCCGAGCAGGTATTCGTCGTCGGTCACAGCGAGCGCAGCCAGCGCGGCCTGCGCCACAACTGGCCCGGCAGCGAAAGTCGAACCATGGTCGCCGCGCTGAAGCGCGCCGGATAGCCGCTCGCCGGTGATCAGTGCGCCGATTGGCAAGCCGCCGCCGAGAGCCTTAGAGGTCGTGATCGCGTCTGGCACAACTCCGGTCTGCTGGTAAGCCCAGAGCGAGCCGGTCCGCCCCATCCCGGCCTGAACCTCGTCGAAGATCAGCGCGGCGCCGTGGCGGTCGCAGACTTCACGGGCAGCGAGCAGCACTTCGCTGGCGATTGGATAAACCCCGCCTTCCCCTTGGATCGGCTCGATGATCAGCGCGGCGGTGTCGGGCCCGACTGTTTGTTCGAGCGAGTCGACGGTCGCGGCCGCCGGCTTGAAGCCGGGAATCATTGGCGCGAACGGCGCCTGCTTTGATTCCTGGTGCGTTGCCGAGAGGGCGCCGTAGGTGCGGCCGTGGAAACCGTTCGCGAGCGTCACGATTTCGCCGCTGGGCTTCGCGCGCCGCGCGCATTTGATCGCCGCTTCGACCGCCTCAGCGCCGGAGTTCCCGAAGATCACTTTGCCGCCGAGCGAGGAAGCCGAAAGCTTTTCGGCAAGGCGAATCCCTGGCTCTGTATAGAAGAGGTTCGAGGCGTGGATCAGCGTTCGGGCTTGGTCGCGAATCGCGTCAACAACTTGCGGGTGGCAGTGCCCAAGGTTCGTTACGGAGATGCCGCAGAGCAGGTCGAGATATTGGTTGTCGTCCTCGTCCCAGACCCAGCTGCCAGCGCCGCGAACAATCTGCAGCGGCAGTCGCGCGTAAGTCCCGATGACGCTCGCGTCATCGACCGATTGGAGGTCGTTCAGCCTCACTCGGCGGCCGCGATCTTGGTTCCCATACCGGCATCGGTGAATAGCTCGAGCAGCAGCGAGTGAGCAACGCGGCCATCAACGATGTGCGCCGAACCGACGCCGCCGTCAACGACGTTGAGACAGGCCTCGAGCTTGGGCCGCATTCCACCATCAACCGAATTCAGCGCGGCGCGCAGCTCGTCAGGTGTGGCCTGGCTGATCAGGCTTTGAGGGTCGTCAGGGTTCTCGAGCCAGCCGGCCACGTCGGTTAGGAAGATTGCCTTGTAGGCCGAGGTCGCCAGTGCCACCGCGGCGGCGGCATCGTCGGCATTGATGTTGTAGCTCTGACCGTCGACGCCGGGGCCGATTGAGGCGATCACGGGGATGTAGTCGATCGCGATGTGGTTGAGCACGTCCACGTCAACGTGATCGATCGATCCAACGAAGCCGATGTCGCTGCCGTCGGGGGCGGTGCGGCGAGAGACGCTAAAGAGGTTGCCGTCGTCGCCGCTCAGCCCAACCGCTGGCTGGCCGTAGCGCCCGAGCCGCAGCACGATCTCTTTGTTGACCTTGCCGATCAGCACCATCTTCGCGATCTCAACCGTCGCCTCATCGCTGACGCGCAGGCCACCACGGAACTCGACCGGGAGGCCAAGCCGCTCCATGTATTCGGTGATCTCCGGGCCGCCACCGTGAACGACAATCGGGTTCAGGCCGACGTACTTGAGCAGCACTACGTCGCGCGCGAACTCCTCGCAGAGCGCAGGGTCCTCCATCGCCGCGCCGCCGTACTTGATCACGATCGTCTGGCCGTGGAACTCACGGATGTAGGGCAGCGCCTCAAGCAGCGTTGCGACGTCTCTTGTGGGCTTGATCGGGTTCATGGCCTCAGCTCGTGTAGTCGGCGTTAATGCTGATGTATTTCGGACTCAGATCGGAAAAGAAGCATTCAGCTTGGTGCCCTTCGCCGGGAAGCCCAACGGTGTATTCGATCTCATCGCCGCTGACGCGGACCGCGAGCGCGTCGCGATCGTGGTCGAGCTCCTGGCCGGCGACACAGACCTGCATTCCTTCGATCGAAATGTCGACCGGCAGCGGCGCCGAGTCAGGGATAGCCATCCCGGCGGCCTGTGCGATCCGCCCCCAGTTGGGGTCACCGCCGTGCAGCGCCGTCTTGACGAGCGGCGAATTGGCGATCGTCCGCGCTACGCGCTCAACGTTTGGGCCGCTGCCGCCGTGGATAACGACGCGTGCAATTCGAACGGCGCCCTCGCCGTCGCGCACGATCGCGATCGCTAGAGCCCGCAGCAGCCCGTCGAGCGCCTCGCCGAAGCGAAGCTCATCGTCGCTCTCAGGGTCGATCGCCACTCCGCTCGCGCCACTAGCGATCAGCACGACCGTGTCGTTAGTTGAGAGCTGCCCGTCAACCGAAATGCGGTCGAAGCTGCGCTTAACGGTCACGCTGAGCAG
>JAEMTR010000150.1 GCA_016462245.1 Solirubrobacteraceae bacterium | reverse complement strand
GCGCGGCAGGAGCGGGTGGCGACTCAATGCGCGCCGGCACAGCTAAGATCAGCGCCGCATTTGGCCGCGCCGGTGCGGCCGTCAAGGAGACGACCTCGAAGGCTGCGGCCGACGTTAAGCAGAAGACTGCGAGCCACTCGAAGTCATCCGGCGACGGCGAAAGCCAGCGAATGGCTGACCTTGAGCGCCTAGTGTCGCTTCGCGACAGCGGCGCTCTAAGCGACGAAGAGTTCGCGGCCGAGAAGGCGAAGATCCTGGGCGCAGGCGGCGCGCCCTCCAGCAGTTAACTCAGCAGTGGCCGGCGACCCGCGGCGCCCCCTGATTGCAGGGGTTGGACAGGCGACTTGGCGCGGAGGCGACGCGCCGGACCCGATCACGATGTGCGCTGAGGTGATCAACAGCGCGAGCCTCGACTCGGGTGCGGGAGGCGCTCTGCTTGGCCGCGCCACGGCGCTCGGCGTCGTTGACATCGCCTCGCGCCGCTGGAAGGACCCGGCCTTGCTGATCGCCAAGCAGATTGGGATAGAACCGAAGCTAACGCTGCGGACCGAGCTTGGCGGCGACGGCCCGCTAAGGCTGATCGCCGAGCTAAGCGAGCGGATCGCCAGCGGCGAGCTGGACTGCGCGATTGTCTGCGGCGCGGAGGCATTGGCGACGCTAGCTAAAGCGATGGCTAGTGGCAACGAGCCTGATTGGCCAGCAGAGGATTCCGCTACCCCAAGCGTCCTGCTTGGGAGCGACAGAGCACCGGCGACAGATGCAGAGAACGCTGCCAACATGATCGCCCCGATCATCGTCTACCCACTCTTCGAATACGCGCTCTGGGCCGACCAGGGCGGGACGATCGAGCAGCACCGCGCGCGGCTGGGAGCGCTCTGGGAACGATTCGCCAGCGTCGCCGAATCGAACCCTTACGCCTGGACTGCGAAGCCACCGAGCGCGAGCGAGATCGCGACGCCATCGCCACAGAACCGCCTCGTCACCCTGCCCTACACAAAACTGCTCAACTCCAACATCCAGACCGACCAAGCGGCAGCAGTGATTCTCTGCTCGCAGGAAGTTGCACTGGAGCTTGGAGTGGCTCGCGATTCCTGGGTCTTCCCGCTCGCCTTCGGCCACGCCGAGGAGCACTGGTTCGTTAGTTCGCGCGAGCGGCTTGACCGCTCGCCGGCGATGGGCCTGGCAGCGCGCGGGGCTCTCAGCGCGGCTGGAATCGATGCCGACGATGCGACCCACCTCGACATCTACTCCTGCTTCCCAAGCGCCGTTCAGATGGCCTGCCACGAGCTGGGCATCGACCCTTGGAACGACTCGCGGCCGCTGACCGTAACTGGCGGGCTGAGCTTTGCCGGTGGCCCGGGCAACAACTACGCGACGCACGCCGTCTGCTCACTCGTTGAGCGCCTCCGTGAGGATCCTGGCTCGAGCTGGCTGAGCACGGCCGTCGGCTGGTACATGACGAAGCACGCCGCAGCGGTGTTCGCTGCGGGCGAACCGGAGCGTCCGCTAGCGAGCCTTGACGCTCGCGCCGAGGCCGGGGCGTTGCCGTCGCGCCCTGTGGCGGAAGGCCGCAGCGGCTCGGCCACGGCCGAGGCGGCGACCGTCGTCTACGACCGCGAAGGCCAGCACACCGTCGCAACGCTAACCGGGATTTTTGAGGATGGCTCACGCGGCGTGGCGCAGAGCACTGAAGCCGGCCTGCTGGGCGAGCTCGCGGGCGAACCGATTACCGGTCGGCCAATGAGGTTCGCCGGCGACGGCACTGCTGCGCTCGCTTAAAAGCTCGCGACTAGGGCGTTTCGACTAGCTTCGCGCTCTGGCGCTCGGCCGGGATCTCAACGACGTTCCAAGCCAAGTGAAGCCGCTGCAGTAGCCCGACCAGCATTCCCGAGGTATCAATCTCGGAGCGGCGAAGGCCGTGTTTGGCTGAGCGCGGGAAGGCGTGGTGGTTGTGATGCCACGACTCGCCAAAAGATGGGATCGCGAGCCACCAGACGTTGGTCGACTGGTCCTCGACGTCGAAGCGGCGGTTGCCGAAGAAGTGGCAGACCGAGTTGACCGACCATGTGACGTGGCTTTGCAGCAGGACGCGGATCAGGCCGCCCCAGAGCAGCCCAGTTAGGCCGCCGTAGATCGTGCCGGTGATCGCGACGCCGAGGCCGAACGGTAGCGCCGCGGAGACAAGGATGAAGAACGGGAACGAGTAGTGGATCACGCGCATGCCGCGGTCTTCGCTGAGGTCGATCGCGTACTTCTTGTGCGTCGCCATTCCGTGGACGCGCCAGGTCCAACCAACGTGCGCGTGCCAGAGGCCGCGAACCGCGCCAAACACGCCCGAGCCGTGGCCAACGTGCGGACTGTGAGGGTCGCCCTCGACATCCGAATGGGCGTGATGCTTGCGATGGTCAGCGACCCAGTCCATCGGCCCACCTTGGATCGCCATCGAGCCGAAGATCGCAAACATGTACTCGATCGGCTTGTAGGTCTCGAACGAGCGATGAGTCAACAAACGGTGGTAGCCAACCGTGATCCCAAGTCCGCATACGAGGTACATCACGGTGAAGACGATCAGGTCGCTCCAAGCCAGCAGGTCGTGGTTGATCGCGACTGGGATTAAAGCGATTAAAACGATCACGGGGCCGAAGACGGCAACGAGGTTGGCGTACTTGTCGACCTTGCGCATTGGCGCAATTCTACGGTATTGCGCAGCGACCGTAACTATTGGCGCGTTGACGGGTTCCAATAGGTGGAATGGGACAAGCAATCAAAGAGCGAGCGCTGCCCGCGGCGATCGTAGCCGCAGCGCTACTCACACTCGCCCCCACTGCCGGCGCAGCGAGCAAGGCGAAGCCAGCGGCCGGCAACGTCGCTGCGCGGCAGGTTGTCTTACTGCGCAACGACGGGCGTCGCGCGAAGCTGGCGCCGCAGCGGCTTGTTCTCAGTGGCTCAAAGTCGGTCGCCTACGCCTCGTTCAACGTGCCGAAGGCTTGGGCTGGAAAGCCGACCTCGCTGATTCTTGAGGCGCAGAGCAAAGTTCGCGTCACGGTCAGCGCAGTCCGCGCCGGCGAGCTTCGCTCGCTGCGCTGGAGCGATCGCCCACGCACGGTCGGCGCTGCTGTCAGCACGAACCTTCTAGCTGCCACGCCGACGGCGGTCGCGCTGCCACAGCTGCCGTCCTCCGGGAGGCTGGTGCTTGAGATCCGCGGCCGTGGCCGCGCAGTAATCACCGGTGCACTTCAGATCTCACCGCGGACTGGCTCATCGCAGCCGTCTGTGGGCGGCGGCGACGAAACTCCGGGCAGCGGTGGTGGAAGCGACGTCGGCGATCGACCCTCGGACGAAGAGCCGATTCCTGGCCAGACGCCAGCAGAGCCGGGCTCGCCCTCGGATCCGGACTCGCCCTCGG
>JAEMTR010000149.1:1395-3477 GCA_016462245.1 Solirubrobacteraceae bacterium | reverse complement strand
AGCACCGAGAGCGCGTTTGGCGCTTTCAGCGCTGCCAGCGCGCCGATCTGGGCGAACGGTCCTGTCGCCCAAGCAAAGCCCGTGAGGCCGAGCAGGTTTGCCCACGGGCCGTCGGGGTTGGCCGCCGTGACGTCGAGCTTGGCGAGGTCGGCGCGGGCGGCTTCAGCCGTGTCTGTTGAGTCGAAGGTGCCGGCCAGACCGCCGTCGATCGCGACGATGCCGGCGATGTCCTTGTAACCAGGCTTGCCGTTGAAGTCCCAAGTGGCATAGGCGGCGGCCATTGATGCGCCGAGCGAGTGCCCGCCGAGGATCACAGTCTTGCCCTGCTTCTTCGCCTGCAGAATCACCGCGCGGGCATCCTCAAGCTGCATCTTCATGCCCCAGTCCTTCATGAACTTGAAATCTTTCGCCTGCAGCGGAGTGAACTTCTCCTTCTGCGCCGGGTTCAGCGTCCAACCGAGGTAATAGTCCAGCGCCTGCTGTGGTGTCGCCTTGTTTGCCAGCACCTTCTGCATCATCGAGTTGTCCTCAAGCGCCTGCTCGCGGCGGTCCATCGCCCAGACCTGCAGGCCAGGAACCTTTTTCGCGAGTTCTGGCCCGACGAGCGCGAAGTTTTCCGCGCCGCCGTTGGTTCCGGGGATCAACAGCAGCACCTTCTTCGCGCTGCTTGGTCCGTACTTGGAGATGAAGACCTTGTTGTACTTCGCTGGTGTGCCGGGCAGCGAGCCGACCTTTACAACGGTCGGGGCGGCGGCTCCAGCCGAAGCGGCGAGGGTCAGGCTGAGGGCAGCGGTGGTCAGGGCTGAGAACGTCTTGAGATTGCGCATAACGCGGCACCGTACCATCTCCCCGTGGCCACTATCACCGCTTCAGACTTGGGCAAGGACGTGGCAGGCCGTCCGCTGCTGCGTGGCGTCTCGTTCCGGCTTGAGCGGCGCGACCGGATGACGATCGCCGGCCGCAACGGCGCCGGCAAGACGACGCTGCTGCGGATGCTTGCTGGTGAGACGCCGATCGACTCCGGCGAACTCTCGCTGGCGAAGGGCACGCGGCTTGCGCTGCACGACCAGCGGCCGCCGCGCGAGCGCTCACTAACACTGCGCGATTACGTCCTCAGCGGCTGCACCGAGGCCGTTGCGCTGGAAGCAAAGTTGACCGATTTGGAGACGAAGATGGGTGAAGGCGACCAGCGCGCCGTTGAAGCCTACGCAAACGTGCAGGCCCGCTTTGAGCTAGCTGGCGGCTACAACTGGCGCGACCGCGTAACCGACATCGTCTTCGGGCTTGGCTTCCACGAGCGCGACCTTGCTCGCTCGCTCGACAGCTTCTCCGGTGGCGAGATGACGCGCGGCTCACTCGCCCGCGCGCTGGCCGGATCGCCCGACGTGCTGCTGCTCGACGAGCCGACCAACCACCTCGACATTGAGTCGCTTGAGTGGCTTGAGAAGACGCTCGTCGAACTCGACGCGGCGATCATCCTCGTTGCTCACGACCGCTGGTTCCTCGAGGCCGTCGGTACCTGCGTGCTGGAGCTCGAGGCCGGGCGATCACGCTTCTTCAGCGGCCCCTGGCACGCTTGGCGCACCGAGCAGGCGGCGCGCGAGATGGCGCTTGGCCGCTCAATTCAAAAGCAGAAGCTGGAGATCGAGCGGATGGAGAAGTTCGTCGAGCGCTTCCGCGCCAAAGCTTCAAAGGCCAAGCAGGCCCAGTCGCGCGTCAAAGCGCTGGACAAGATCGAACGGGTCACCGAGGACCCTCGCGACCGCCGCGAGCTTGGCTTCAAGTTCAGCGCGCCGGAGCGCTCTGCCCGCGTCGTCTTTGAACTCGAGGATGGCCGCCTTGAGGTCCCTGGTCGCACACTGCTCCACGATGCCGCGCTTTGGCTCGAGCGTGGCGAGCACGTTTCGCTGGTCGGGCCGAACGGTTCCGGCAAGACGACGCTGGTGCGGGCATTAACCGGCGAGCAGGAGCTGACCGCCGGCCAGCTGAAGACCGGCCATAAGGTCAGCGTCGGTGGCGATTCGACCAGCGGCAACGACGGAGAACGGCGGCGCTGATCCCACAACGGTGGAGGTAATGGCC
>JAEMTR010000149.1:0-1385 GCA_016462245.1 Solirubrobacteraceae bacterium | reverse complement strand
GCCAGCACGGCGAAGAGCTCGAGTGGGGCGGGGCAAGAACCGTGCTCGAAGCTGCCGTCAAGCGCACTGGGTTGACGCCGAATGAGGCGCGCGCGCTGCTCGGCCGCTTCCTCTTCTCCGGCGAGGACGCCGAGAAGCCGCTCGACGGACTAAGCGGCGGCGAGCGCAAACGGCTCGGCCTAGCGGTACTGGTGGCAGGAAAGTCGAACGTGCTGATCCTCGACGAGCCGACCAACCACCTCGATCTTGAGAGCCGCGAGTCGCTCGAGGACGCGCTGCGCAGCTACGAAGGCTCGCTGCTGCTTGTAACACACGACCGCGCGCTGCTCGACGCGGTAGGTACCCGTACCGTCGCCGTTGAGCAGCACACGCTCCATTCCTATGCCGGTGGCTGGGCCGAGTACGCGCGCCTGCGCGAGGAGCGCGGCCCGTTGCCGCTGGTCGAATCGCCACCGACGCTGGCCGAGAACGGCGGCGCGAAGGCGGCAACGACGGAGAACGGCGGCGCCGATCCCACAACGGTGGAGGTCACGGCCAGTGAAGCCACGAGGATCGCCGCGCCGAAGGCCGCAAGCGTCAAGCCGGCGGTCTCGAAGAACCGCCGCCGCGAGCAGCAGAAGCTCGAGCAGAAGGTTGCCGACGCTGAGCAGCAGCTCGCTGCGCTTGAAGATGAGCTAGCCGACCCGGCAGCTTGGGCTAACGAATACGAGTCAGCCAAGTCGCAGGCGCGGCACACGGCGGCGACGCGCGCGGTTGAGGCGGCCTACGAAGAGCTTGAGCTGTTTGAGGCTGGCGCGGCCGCGACTAGCGCGGACGTACCTTGACGCGAACCTTGACCGAGTAACGGCTCGGCGTCATTGAGACTTCGGGGTTCTCGATTTCGCCGAGGCGACCGACGAGGCGACTCCACTGTGAGGGAGCCAGCAGTGCGCGCGAGCCAGCGCCAGCGCCAGCGCCGGCAGCGCCGACACTAGGGAAGCCAACGTGAATGTGGTCATCGTGGTCACCCATCGCCAGCGTGTTGTCGGTGCCGGCGTACTGCATCAGCGAGATGATCTGGTGCGGCTTCATCGTCCCTTGGAGAGTCAGCAGTTTGCGTACCGTGCTGTCGGTGATTGAGCCGGCGCCCTGGTTGCCCATGATCGACGTGCCGTTGACGCTCGCGATGTCGATCGCGTTGCCGGACGAGTGGTCGGAGACGTTGCCGCTGGCCGTTAGGTAGCCATGGCCGCAGTTCAGGCTTGTGACCGAGATGTCGAGGCCGCTGCCTGAGAGGAAGGCCATCGTCGCCAAGACGCGGCGGTCAATTGTTCCCGCGCGGATGTCCTGACGGCCGCACTCGTAGATGTCGAGCTTTGGATCGGCCAGCACGCGGCGCTCCAGCG
>JAEMTR010000148.1 GCA_016462245.1 Solirubrobacteraceae bacterium | reverse complement strand
CAGGCGGCGGCCGGAGCAACCGGTTTCTATGACGACGTCTGCTGGGAAGGGCTGCGCGTGGCCGAAGGATCGGCCAGCGTCGCGCTGCGGATGGCCGAAGAGCTCGGCGAGCGCGTGCGGCTCGAGGCGCCGGTCGCAAAGGTTTCGATCTCAAACAGCGGCTGCACCGTCACGCTCGTCAACGGTGAGCAGCTCGAAGCCGCGGCAGTGATCAGCGCGATGCCTGTCGGGCCGCTGCGTGACATCGAGATCACCGGCGTATCCGATCCGCGCCTGAAGTCGCTCGCGCGTCAGCGCAGCGCCGTCACGGCGAAGTTCGTCGCCGGCTACTCGTCGCCTGTATGGGAAGAGGTCGGCGCCAACGGCCTCGCCTACGGTGAGGGCTTGGTTGGCTCCTGTTGGACGCAGGCACCGCCCGCAGTTGTCTCGGTGCTGATCGGCCCGGAGCGGATCGGAGTTCTGCTGGCGGCAGCCAACGACGACGAGATCTGCTCCGACATGACGCACGCGCTCGCGCGGATCTACGGCGACGGGATGCTCGAGCCGCAGGAGGTCTTCTACCGGCCGTGGGGCGTTGACCCCTGGACGCAGGGCTACGTGACGCAGTGGCGCGTCGGTGACGTGCTCGGCGTCGGGCCGCTGCACGGCACGCACGAGCCGCCGTTCTACGTCTGCGGCTCCGACCAATGGGTCTGCGGCTACATGGAGGGCGCGGTTCGCACCGGCCGCGGCGCTGCCGCTGCGGCGCTGGGACTCCCGGCACCCGAGTTCGAACCGGTGCCAGGTCGATGAGCTTCGAACATCTACTCGCACCGCTGCAGATCGGGCCGATCGAGATTCGCAACCGGATCGTCTCGACCTCGCACCAAACGAGTCTTGTTGCCGACAGCCTCCCAACCGACGATCTGATCGCCTACCAGCAGGCGCGCGCCGCCGGTGGCGCCGGACTGCTCTCGGTCGAGGCCAGCGCGCCGGACCCGAGCGGCCAGCTCAGTGATCATCAGATCGCTGCCTACCGCCCCGAAGTAGTGCCAATGCTGGCGAAGATCGCCGACGCCGTTCACAGCGAAGGGGCAAAGCTCTTTATTCAGCTCTGCCACGGTGGCCGCGAGCAGATCACCGGCGGCTATCGCCCGCCCGCGCTAGCGCCGTCGCCTGTTCCTAGCCCGCGATTCCACACCGAAGCTCGCGCCCTCACGAAAGGCGAGATTGACGAGATCGTCGACGGTCACCGGATCAGCGCGATCAACGCGCGCGAAGCAGGACTCGACGGGATCGAGGCACTGGCCGGTTACAACTACCTGCCAGGGCAGTTCCTCTCGCCGCGCGTGAACCTGCGCGACGACGAATACGGCGGCGAGCTCGAAGGGCGGATGCGCTTGCTGGTCGAGATTCTGCGCGCGATGCGTGAAGGGATCGGCAGCGACCGTGCGCTGGGAGTTCGAATGACGGCCGACAGCGTCACCGACGCTGGCCTGCGCGCGCCCGAAGCGCTAGAGGTCTTCGCAGCGCTCGGCAAGCTTGGGCTGATCGATTACGTCTCGACTTCAATTGGCGATTCGTCCAGTTATAAAGGCTCAACCTGGATTGCTCCGCCGGCGCCGGTCAGCCACGAGACGATCGCTGCGCTCGCCGGCAGCGTGCGCGAGGTGGTCGGCGTGCCGGTGATCGCGACGACGCGGATCACCGATCCTGAGGTCGCCGATCTGATGATCGCCCGCGGCGAGGCCGACGCGATCGGTATGACGCGCGCGATGGTCGCCGACCCAGAGCTGGCGAACAAGGTCGCCAGCGGCCGGCTCAGCGAGATCGAGCGCTGCACAGGCTGTAACCAAGCCTGCATCGGCCACTACCACGCCGGCACGCCAATCAACTGCGCGATCAACCCATGGACAGGGCGTGAAGCAACGTTGCCGCGGCCGACCGAATCCAGGCGCAAGATCGTGATCGTCGGCGGTGGGCCGGCAGGTTGCGCCGCCGTCCGCGCCGCGCCTGGCGCCGACATTGTTCTCTTCGAACGTTCGCCTGATGGGCTCGGCGGCCAGTGGCGCCACGCGCTTGCTGGCCCTTCTCACGAGCCGATCGCGCGGCTGACGATCGAGAATCTCGAGCGCTGGGCGCAGGGCGCGGAGGTGCGACTCGGCGTTGATGTGACGCTGGAGCAGATAATTGCCGAGCAGCCCGATTTGGTTGTGCTGGCAAGCGGCGCGACCGAGCACCGCGCGCCGCTTGAGCTTGAGCCCGGAGCATCGAAGCTGCTCGACGGCTGGGCCGTGCTGAACGGCGCGCAGGTCGAAGGGCCGGTCGTCGTATGGGAGTGGGGCGGCGACTGGACCGGCTTTATCGCCGCCGAAATGCTCGCCGTCGCCGGTCACAAGGTGCGCCTTGCCAGCAGCTCTGCCGCCTTCGGCGAAGGGATGCACCAGTACCAGCGCAACCTTTACCTCGGCCGTCTTGACGAGCTAGGCGTCGAGCTCGTCAGCCATGTTCAGCCGCTCCGCCTTGGCGCCGGCGAGCTGCTCGTGCGCAACGTCTTTTCGGAGCGAGAGATGACGCTCAATGACGTCGGCACGTTGGTCGTAGTCGGTGGCCGCGAGCCCCACTTTCCGCTTTATGAGCCGCTGGTCGAGGCCGGAATCAACGTTGAACGGGTCGGTGACTGCTTCGGCGCTCGGACGACCGAAGAGGCCGTTCACGAGGCGACCGTCGCGGCGCTCGCAGGCTGAGCGGCGTGATCGTCGGTCCCGCGCGGGCTATGCTGCGCCCACGAGCCACGAATCACGGGGGTTTGTAAGTGCAGGAAATGGTCATCTACGGAGTTTCGTTCGACATGGTCGGTAAACAGCCGATCGTCTTGTTGAAGACCGTTGACGGGAACAAGTTCCTGCCGATCTGGATCGGTCACCCCGAGGCGGCGGCGATTCTGATGAAGCTTCAGGGTCAGGCGACGCCGCGGCCGATGACGCACGACCTCGTCGTTGAGATCCTTGACCAGATGGATGCCAACTGCGCGCAAGTTGCGATCACTGAACTGCGCGACAACACCTTCTTCGCGACGATCACGCTGAAGATTGGTGACAAGGAGGTTGAGATCGATTCACGCCCCAGTGACGCGCTAGCCCTCGCCGTCCGCTCGGAATCGCCGATCTACGCTGCTGAGGACGTGATCGCCGAATCGGCAATCGAGTTTGAGCACGAGGTTGAGGACACCGAGGAGGTCGTCGATCGTTTCAAGGACTTCCTCGATCAAGTTTCGCCTGAGGACTTTGGCGGCGGCGACAGTTAGCGCGCGGCTGCTGGCCGGGGTCGCGCTGGCGCTTGCTTTCTTCGCGCCGCCGGCCAGCGCTCTGGCCGACCTCGCCTCGCCGCGCCCAGTAACTAGCGCTCGCGCTGAGGCGATCGCCTCTAAGACGAAGGTCTTCATCGAGCAGCGCCGCGCGCACCGCGGTGCATCGATCAGCGCGGTGCGTAAAGCGGCCGGCAGCTGGG
>JAEMTR010000147.1 GCA_016462245.1 Solirubrobacteraceae bacterium | reverse complement strand
GCCGACGTCGTCCTAGTCAACGAGGACGTCGAGCCCGGCGGCCAGCTGCTCTGGCAGGGCAAGCATGATCATGCGCGCGAGCTAACCGCCGAAGCTGAAGCGGCAGGCGTCGAAATTCTCAGCAACGCGCCAGCGCTCGGATACTTCGACGGAATGGTTCCTGTCTGGCAAGGCAGCACGCTGCACCAGATCCGCGCCCAGCGCCACGTTGCGGCAACCGGTTCTATCGAGCAGCCGCTCGTCTTCCCCAACAACGACCTTCCAGGCGTGATGCTGACAACCGGGGCGCTCAAGTTGGCCGCTCTCTACGCACTGAAGCCGGGTGACAACGCGGTGATCGCGACAACCGGTGAGCGTGGCCTCGAAGCGGCCCTTGCGCTCCACGCTGTCGGCGTAAACGTGCTCGCAGTTGCCGACCTGCTGCCGAACCGGTCGAACGAGCTCACGGCCGCGGTCGAAGCAGCCGGGATCCAGCTATTGCGCGGAATGACAGTCGTTGAAGCCACAGGCAACAAGCACCTCAAGGGCTGCACGCTCGCGCAGATCGACGAGAAGGGAATTGCTAAGCCAGGGACCGAGGAGCGCTTCGACTGCGACCTGCTCGCCGTCTCCGGTGGCACCGTTCCCGCGTCATCGCTGATGCTTCAGGCCGGAGCGAAGGCCAAGTTCAACTCTGAGGCCAACTGCTTCCTGCCTGAGAATCCACCGCCTGGCATTCACCCTGCGGGCGCCGTCGCCGGCAAGGAAGAGCTTGACGCAGCTGCGCTGAGTGGGACGTTGGCGGGAGCGCGCGCCGCTCAGGAGTGCGAGTTCGGCGACGGCTCAGCCGCAAACGCTGCAGCCGCAGCGCTCGACGCGCTGCCTGCCCGCCCCCCTGCTGCCCCATCACCGGCCTACCAGCGGACGGCCAAGCCGACCGGCAAAGCGTTCCTCGACCTTGATGAGGACGTAACGACGAAGGACATGAAGTACGCGATCGAAGAGGGCTACGACTCGATCGAGCTGAGCAAGCGCTACACAACCGTCACGATGGGTCCCTCGCAGGGCCGGATCTCGCAGCTGCCGAGCATTCGCTCGGTCGCCGAGCAGACCGGCCTCAGCATTGACGAGACAGGAATTACGACGGCGCGTCCGCCGTGGTCAACGGTTCCGCTCGGTGCCTGGGCCGGTCGCCCGTTCACGCCGGCTAAGCGGTCCGCGATTCATGCTCGTCAGCGTGAGCTGAATTCGCACGTCAAGTGGGCCGGCGACTGGCGCCGCGCTTACGACTACGGCGACGTAAAAGCCGAAGCTGCAGCGGTCCATAACGCCGTCGGCATGATCGATGTGTCGACGCTCGGCAAGATGATCGTCAGCGGTCCAGAGGCCGGCAGGTTCCTTGACCGGATGTACACCAACCGCCTCAGCGACCTGAAGGTTGGGCGTATCCGTTACGGAATCCTCGGCAACGACGCCGGCCGGATCACCGATGACGGCACCGTCTGCCGCGTCTCTGAGGACAGCTTCCTCGTGACTACGACCTCCTCCGGAGCCGACGCGGTAGAACGCTGGTTCACATGGTGGCTAGCTGCCTGGGAGATGGAAGTTCACGTGACCGACGTGACTCAAGGGCTTTGTGCGGTCAACGTGGCCGGCCCGAAGGCCCGCGATCTAATCGGCAAGCTGACCGACGCCGACCTGAGCAACGAAGGCTTTGGCTACCTCGACGGTCACCAGATCCAGATCGCCGGCGTTCAGTGCCTCGCGATGCGGATCGGATTTGTTGGCGAACTTGGCTACGAGATTCACTACCCGGCAGCCTGCGGCCAGTACCTCTGGGATCAGATCCTCGAAGCCGGCGCTGAGTACGGAATTAAGCCTTTCGGCCTCGAGCCGCAGCGGATTCTTCGCCTCGAAAAGGCGCACATCATCGTTGGCCAGGACACGGACTCCGAGTCGAACGCTTACGAGAGCCAGATGGGTTGGATCGTCAAGCTCGACAAGGAAGAGGACTTCATGGGTAAGTGGGCCTTGGAGCGCGCCAATGAGCGCGGCATGGTCAACACTCTGGTCGGCTTCAAGATTGACGGCGATGACGTTCCGCTCGAGGGTTCCGCTGTGGTCGTTGATGGCCAGCCGGCCGGCCGTGTCACATCAGCCCGATACTCCGAGCTACTCGGCCAGTCGATCGGTTTGGCTTGGGTGCCAGCCGACCAAGGCAAGGACGGCGGCTCGCTGCAGATCAAATACGGCGACAAGAGTCAGACCGCAACCGTTGTCCACGGTGCCTTTTACGATCCCGACCAGGAGCGACTGCGTTCATGAGCCTGAAATTCCTATCCGCCGACGAAGCTCGAGTTCAGGGATCGTTTACTCCCCTGCTCCAAAGCAACATCGAAGCCGAGCTCGTTGAAGCCGGGGCACAGATCGAAGAGCGCGACGGCTGGCGCGTCGCAGCGAACTACGGCGACACGATCGCTGAGAAGAAGGCCTGCAGCGAGAGCGTCGGTCTGGCCGACCTCTCGTGCCTTGGCATCACAGAACTGCTCGCAAACCCCGCCGTGATCGAAGCGATCACGACCGAAGTTGCTGGAACGGCTGCAAAGCTAGGACTCGCCCTCTACGCAGGCGACGCCTGGTGGTGCACGGTCAAGCCCGATCGCGTCTTGGCGATCACCTCACCAGGCGACACAGCAAGCCTCCGCGGCCGGCTTGAAGCCGCCGCAGACGCGCGAAGTGAACTGACGTCGGTCACCGACCTCACGAGCACGCTGACGACGTTCAGCGTCAGCGGACCGTTGGCTCGCGACACGTTCGCTCGAATCACTGCGCTCGATCTCCGTGAGCGTGAGTTTCCGCTCCGCGGCTTCCTGCCTGGCTCGATTGGCCGCGTACCGGGGCTGCTTCTGCGCCAGGGCCCAGACAGCTTCCTTCATACCTTTGGCGCCGCGAGCGCTCAGTACATGTGGGAATCAATGATCGACGCTGCCGAAGAGCTCGGTGGGCGGCCGGTCGGAATCGATGCGCTTGGCCCACTGGGCGGCGCTGTGGAGGCAACAACCAATGCGTGACATTTTCCGCCAGAGCAAGATGTGGCACACGCCTTCGAAGCTGAAGGACAACTACGAAGTCGTAATCATCGGCGGCGGCTCGCACGGACTTGCAACCGCCTATTACCTGACCAAGCACCATGGCATCAAGGACATCTGCATCCTTGAGAAGAACTACATCGGTGCTGGCGCCTCGGGCCGCAACACGACGATTCTGCGCTCCAACTACAAGACGCCTGAAGGCGCACGCTTCTACGACGCCTCGGTCAAGCTTTACGAGAACCTGTCGAAGGATCTGCAGTTCAACTTGATGTTCTCGCAGCAGGGCCACTTGACGCTCGGCCACACCGACCGCGCAATGTTCGTAATGCACGAGCGCGCCGAGGTAAACCGCCTCGTCGGCATCAACACCACGGTCGTAGACGCCGACGAAGTTCAGCGGATGGTTCCTGCGATGCAGG
>JAEMTR010000023.1 GCA_016462245.1 Solirubrobacteraceae bacterium | reverse complement strand
CGCCCTCGGCCGAACCGAGCACCCAGTCGTGCATGTGGTCGATCGCTGCGTTGGCCGCTGACGCCGCGCTGGAGGAGCCGCGAGCTTCGATCACTTCGGCGCCGCGCTGCTGCACGCGGCTGATGAACTGGTCTTCGACCCAGGCTTGGTCGTCGATCACCTCAGCAGCCGGCTTGCCGCCGATCGTCGCGTGGCTGATGTCGGGGTACTGCGTAGCCGAGTGGTTGCCCCAGATGATCATCCGCTTGATCTCAGAGACGGGCATCCCGGTTTTGCTCGCGAGCTGCGCGATCGCGCGATTGTGGTCGAGCCGCGTCATTGCCGAAAAGCGTTCGGCAGGAACGTCGGGTGCGTTGCCCATCGCGATCAGGGCATTGGTGTTGGCAGGATTTCCAACGACAAGAACGCGGATGTCATCTGCGGCGTTGTCGTTGATCGCCTTGCCCTGCGGCGCGAAGATCCCACCGTTGGCCTCAAGCAGGTCGCCGCGTTCCATCCCCTTCGTGCGTGGGCGGGCACCGACGAGGAAGCCAATGTTGGCGCCATCGAATGCCTCATCGGGCTGGTCGCTGATCTCAACCCCGCTAAGCAGCGGAAAGGCGCAGTCGAGCAGCTCCATTGCTGTTCCTTCAGCGGCGCCGAGCGCCGGCGTGATCTCAAGCAAACGAAGCTCAACCGGGCGTTCGGGGCCGAGTAGCTGCCCTGAGGCGATTCGGAAAAGCAGCGCGTAGCCGATCTGGCCAGCGGCTCCTGTGACAGTGATCTTGGTCGGACTGCTCATCTTTGGTTCTCCCTCGACGGACGGTTGGAAACGACTCTTGAGACGCTAGCGAGCCGCGCGCCAATCTGACGTGCGCTATGTCACAGATCGAATTCGAGCCTCAAGCCATCGCAAGCGCCAGCCGCTCGTCGACCGAAGCAAGGAACTCCTCGGTCGTCTGGAACGGTTGCTCGGGCCCGATCAAGAGCGCTAGGTCCTTCGTCATCAGACCGGCTTCGACGGTCTCAATGCAGACCTGCTCGAGCCGCTCAGCAAAGGCCACAACCTCAGGCGTCTCGTCGAGCCGCCCCCGCGCCTGAAGGCCGCGCGTCCAAGCGAAGATCGAAGCGATCGGGTTGGTTGAGGTCGGCTTGCCCTGTTGGTGCTGGCGGTAGTGGCGCGTGACCGTGCCGTGCGCGGCCTCAGCTTCAACCGTCTTGCCGTCGGGCGTCATCAGCACGCTCGTCATCAGCCCCAGCGAACCGAAGCCCTGAGCGACGGTGTCGGACTGAACGTCGCCGTCGTAGTTCTTGCAGGCCCAAACGTAACCGCCCTCCCACTTCAGAGCCGAAGCGACCATGTCGTCGATCAGGCGGTGCTCGTAGATGATCGATGCGGCTTCAAACTCAGCCTTGAACTCGGCCTCGTAGATCTCCTCGAAGAGCTCTTTAAAACGGCCGTCGTAGAGCTTCAGAATCGTGTTCTTCGTTGAGAGGTAGACCGGCATCGAATGCTCAAGGCCGTAGCGCAGGCAGGCGCGGGCGAAATCGCGGATCGAGTCGTCGAGGTTGTACATCGCCATCGCCACGCCGCCGCCAGGGAAGTCGTAAACATCGAGCTCGATCGGCGCGTCGCCATTCTTTGGCGTGTAGGTCATCGTCAACGTGCCCTCGCCGGGGATCACAAGATCGGTCGCGCGGTACTGATCGCCGAAGGCGTGGCGGCCGATCACGATCGGCTTAGTCCAGCTGGGAACGAGCCGCGGCACGTTGCTGATCACGATCGGCTCGCGGAAGATCACGCCGCCGAGAATGTTGCGAATAGTCCCGTTCGGCGAGCGCCACATCTCTTTAAGCCCAAATTCTTCAACGCGGTCCTCGTCCGGAGTGATTGTCGCGCACTTGACGCCAACGCCGTACTGCTTGATCGCATTTGCAGCGTCGACGGTGATCTGGTCGTCTGTCGCGTCGCGGCTTTCGATCCCGAGGTCGAAGTATTTGAGGTCGATCTCGAGGTAGGGAAGGATCAGCTGCTCTTTGATGAACTTCCAGATGATCCGCGTCATCTCGTCGCCATCTAGCTCGACTACCGGGTTCTTGACCTGAATCTTCGACATCGCGTCCTTTTTGCGGGTTTATAGGCCAGAGGCTATCCAAGGGCCGCGGCGGCCAGCGCCGCGGGCGATTCTCACAGCCCGGCGCGCAGTCGGCGTAACCTCTCATGAGATGACTACTCACTCGGTGACGAACCAGCCACCACCGCTCAGCGGGCGCAACCTGTTTGAGGACAACCTACCTCTGGTCGAGGCACTTCAGCGCGAAGGCGGCGGCTGGGCAAGCGAGCGGGCAAGCGAGGTCGGCCGCTTCTGGGGCGGCGAGCCGATGCAGTGGGGCGAGCTGGCGAACGAGCGGCCGCCGGTGCTGACTCGCTTTGACCGTTACGGCGAGCGCGTCGATCATGTGACCTTCGACGATTCGTGGCACAAACTGATGGCGGCCGGCATTCGTGACGAGCTGCACGCGCTGCCTTGGCGAAGCAGCGAGCAGGGCGCAAACGTCGCCCGCGGCGCACTCTTCATCACCGCGACCCAGGCCGAGGCCGGCTTCGCCTGCCCGACGACGATGACCTTCGCCGCCGTTCCCGCTCTACGAGCCCAACCGGAGCTGGCCGCCGAATGGGAGCCGCTACTGACTTCGACCAGCTATGACCCCGCATCGGTCCCCGCAGCCGAGAAAGGCTCGGCGATCTGCGGCATGGCGATGACCGAGAAGCAGGGCGGCTCCGACGTCCGCGCCAACACAACAACGGCGACCCCGCTCAATGGCGGCGGCCCGGGAGCCGAGTACGAAATAACCGGCCACAAGTGGTTCTGCTCAGCGCCGATGAGCGACCTCTTCTTGGTTCTCGCTCAGGCGCCGGAAGGGATCTCCTGCTTCGCAATGCCGCGGATCCTGCCCGACGGCTCACGCAACAAGATCAGCGTTGAGCGGCTCAAAGAGAAGCTCGGTAATCGCTCCAACGCCTCGAGCGAAGTTGAGTACGACGGGGCGCTAGCGCGCATGGTCGGCGAGCCCGGCCGCGGCGTTCCGACGATCATCGAGATGGTCGCCCACACACGGCTCGACTGCGTCTTCGGCGCGGCGGCAGGGATGCGCAGCGCCGTTGCCCAAGCGACTTGGCACGCCGCCCACCGCGCCGCCTTCGGCAAGCAGCTGATCGACCAGCCGCTGATGACCAACGTGCTCGCCGACCTGGCGCTCGAATCGGAGGCCACAACGGTGCTCGCAATGCGCCTGGCGCGCGCCTACGACGAGGCCGATGGCGACCCGGCGGCGGCGCAGTTCAAGCGGCTCGCAACTGCGGTTTCGAAGTACTACGCATGCCAGCGCGCGCCGCAGCATGCGTTTGAGGCGATGGAGGTGCTCGGCGGCGCCGGCTACGTCGAAGAGTCGGGGATGCCACGGCTCTACCGCGAGGCACCGCTCAACTCAATCTGGGAAGGCTCCGGCAACGTGATCGCGCTCGACGTGCTGCGCGCGCTGCGCCACGAGCCCGAATCGCTTGAAGGCTTCTTCAGCGAGCTAGACCTCGCGGCCGGCGCAGACGCGCGCCTCGACGCCGCGATAGCGCGGCTGCGCAGCGAGTTCGAAAACGGCGACGAACTTGAATTCCGCGCCCGCACAATCGTCGAACAGATGGCAATCGCGCTGCAGGGGGCGCTGCTCGTCCAGCACGGCCCGAGCCCCGTTTCAGACGCTTTCTGCGCCGCGCGCTTGAGCGAGAACCGCGGCCTCAACTACGGCGGACTGCCGAGCGGCGTTGACGCCGCCGGACTAGTCGCGCGCCATACGCCCCGGGGCTAAGCGCGACCCTGCGAGGATAAGCAGATGTTCGGCGAGCGCTCAATCAAGCTGTTCAGCGTCTTTGGCATCCGCGTCGGCGCCAATCCGAGCTGGTTCATCTTTCTTTTCCTGATGATCTACTGGCTCTCGGGCTACTTCAGCGACATCCTGATCGGCTCTTCGAACACGCTCTCTTTCGGCATCGCGATCGCCGCCACGCTGCTCTTCTTCATCTCGCTGCTGCTGCATGAGCTTGGCCACGCGCTGGCGGCGCGGCGCGAAGGAATCTCAACCTCGGGGATCGATCTCTGGCTCTTCGGCGGCGTCGCCAAACTCTCGCGTGATTCGAACTCGCCTGGCGAAGAGTTCAAAGTCGCGGCCGCCGGCCCGGCAGTAACGGCGCTGATCGTCGTCGTCTGCATCGCGATAGCGGCGGTCGCCTCGCAGACAACCAGCGTGATCAATACCGCCACCTTCAGCGCAATCTCAACGACGCCATTCACTGCCCTTATCGGCTGGCTGGCGATGGTCAACGTCGCACTGCTGATCTTTAACCTCGTCCCCGCCTTCCCGCTCGATGGCGGCCGAATCGCACGCTCGGTCGCTTGGAAGGTGACCGGCGAGCGCGGCAAGGGAACCCGCTTCGCCGGCTACCTCGGCCAAGGCTTCGGCGTGATCATGATCGCGCTTGGCATCTACGCCGTGATGCGCGGCGATCTTGTTTCCGGGCTCTGGTTCGCAGTGCTCGGTTGGTTCCTCGCATCAGCGGCGCGCGGCGCCGTAGCCAGCAGCCGCTTCACCGATGAGATCGAAGGAATCACGGTCGCCGATGTGATGGACTCCGAGCCGATCGCGGTTCCCTCATCGATGAGCGCAATCGACGCCGACGAGCAGTTCTTCGCTCGCTTTCAATGGCCTTGGTTCGCGGTTGTCGATCCGCTCGGCCGCTTTGACGGAATTCTGACCGCTGAAGCCGTTGACGCTGAGATCCGCGCGGGCAGGCCAGCGACCGCCGTCGGGCAGCTGCTCGACGCGGCCGCCAGCGAAGCGAGCGCGGTGCCACGCGAAGCCCCAATCGAGTCGCTCCTAACGATCGACGCGCTGAAGCGAATCGGAGCCGTTCTCGTAGTAGATAGCGAGAGTCGCCTCTGCGGCGTCGTCACAGCGCAGCAGCTCGAGCGCGCGCTTAATGCCGCAGTACCTCACAGCTCCTGACGAGAGAACTTCCGTACGATCCCCCGCTGATGGAACTTCCCGTTCTTTACGCGATGCGCTCGTCGCTCTACTCAGCTAAGGCGCGCTCCTACCTGATCAAGCAGAGGATCAACTACATCGAGCGCCCTCCCGGCGACCCGCGCTTCCCAGCCGAGGTCGTGCCGGAGATCGGCCGCTGGATCATCCCCGTGCTTCAAACCGCCGACGGGCAGCTGATCCAAGACACCTGCGACATCATCGATCACTTCGACGCCGAGATGCCGCCGGAGCGCTCGGCCAAGCCACCTGCCGGCGTCCAGAACGTCGTTACGCGCGTGCTCGAAATGTTCGGCAGCGAAGGCTTGATGCGGCCGGCGCTCCATTACCGCTGGAACTTCGACGGGCTCAACATGCCGTTCGTCGGCGAGGACTTTGGACGCGGGCTGATGCTGGCGGACGGATCATCAACGTTCGCTTTTGGCCCCGAGATCAATGCCAGCGATGGCGCCGCTGCCCGCGCCGAAGTTTCAAAGTTTGCAGCCGACCGAATGCGCGCCTTGACGCTCGACTTCGGAGTCAACCCCGAGACGATCCCCGAGGTTGAACGCTCCTACCACGAGTTCCTCGCACTGCTCAGCGCCCACCTCGAGACGACCCCGTACATGCTCGGCGGCCGCCCCACTCTCGGCGACTTTGGCTTGATCGCCCCGCTCTACGCCCACCTTTCACGCGATCCAGACCCCTCGCTGATCATGAAGCGTGAGGCATGGCCGGTCTGGCGCTGGACCGAGCGGATGAACTCGCCGATCATTGACAGCGGCGAATACGGTGACGTTCCTCTCGAGCTCTTCGCTGACGACGCGATCCCCGAGACGCTGAAAACGCTGCTCGCCTACATCGGCCGCGAGTTCGCCGCCGAGGTGGAAGCCCACGTCGGCTTCATCGACGACTGGCTGGCTGAAACCGGCGAGGTCGAAGAAGGCGACGTAGTCGGAGGCAAGCCCCACAAGCGCTCGCTTGGGCTGGTTACTTGGAACTGGCGCGGCCACGAGATCACAACGAACGCAATTCCATACCGACTGCTGCACCTGCAGCGAATCCAAGCAGCGTTCGAGCAGGCCGACCCGGCGGCGCAGGACGCGGCGCGCGAGCTACTGAGCCAGGCCGGGCTGAGCGGACTGCTGGAGCTCAAGGCGCGGCGGAGAGTTGTTCGCTCCAACAACCGCGAGCTTTGGGGCGCGGAGCAGCAAGCGGTTGTCCTCTCCTAGCTGCTGACGGACGCTCCGGCGCGCCCAGTGGCGTAGATACCGTGAACCTGCCAGAGCCTCCTGCCGTATACCATTAAGCAGCAGCGTGATCGCCCTCTCGGACGCTCCCGCTGGACACGAAACACGACCCCAACGGAGCTATGCCCGCATACGACGTACTAATCATCGGAGCCGGTCTCGCAGGGCAGCGCGCTGCAATTGCCGCCGCCAAGACCGGCGCCACGGTCGCGATCCTTTCCAAGGTCCACCCGGTTCGCTCCCACTCGGTCGCCGCGGCAGGAGGAATCAACGCAGCGATCAACCCAGTTGACGACTGGCGCTCGCACGCCTACGACACAATTAAAGGCTCTGACTACTTGGGCGACCAAGACGCAATCGAGATCATGTGCCGCGAGGCTCCTGCCGAAGTGATGTGGCTTGAGCACGCTGGCGTCACATTCCACCGCAACGAGAAGGGTGAAATGGACCTGCGCGCCTTCGGCGGCGCTTCAATGAAGCGCACCGCCTACGTCGCCGACATCACCGGCCAAGCACTACTGCACGTGCTCTACGAGCAGCTGATGAAGCACCACGAGGTAATCGACCGCTTTGAAGAATGGTTCGTGACCTCGCTGATCACAAGTGAGGAAGGCGAATGCGTTGGCGCCGTAGCACGCGAGATCCGCAGTGGCAAGATCGAAACTTTCACCGCCAAGGGCGTGATCCTCGCCTCCGGTGGCGCCGGCCAGTGCTTCCAGCCGACGACCAACGCTTTGATCTGCACCGGCGACGGAATCGCTCAGGCTTACCAGGCCGGCGCGCCGCTGATGGACATGGAGATGATCCAGTACCACCCGACGACGCTGGCAGAGAACGGCTTCCTGATTACCGAGGGCGCTCGCGGCGAAGGCGCCTACCTGCTCAACTCTGAAGGCGAGCGCTTCATGGAGAAGTACGCGCCAAACAAGATGGAGCTGGCCTCGCGTGACGTCGTCTCGCGCGCTGAACAGACAGAAATTCTTGAAGGGCGCGGCGTCGGCCCCGACAAGCAAGGCATCTACCTCGACATCACCGTCGTGCCGCGCAAGCGCACGCTCGAAGCGCTGCGCGAGATCGTCAACATCGGCAAGGACTTCGCTGGCGTCGACATCACGCGCGAGCCGATCATCATCCAGCCCGGAATGCACTACATCATGGGCGGCGTCAAGACCGACTTCAATGGCGCCACGCCGCTACCGGGCCTCTACGCCGCCGGCGAAGTGGCCTGCGTCTCGGTCCACGGTGGCAACCGACTCGGCGCCAACTCGCTACTAGACACGCTGATCTTCGGCCGCCGCTCCGGCGAGCACGCCGCCGAGCGTGCGCTTGGGATGAAGATGCCAACCGTCTCCGATCAGCAGATGGAGGGGGACCGCGCGATGATCGCCGAGATCCTTCAGCGGCCGAAGAGTGGCCGCCGTGTCTCTGAGATTAAGCAGGAGCTTGGCGAGACGATGAATCGCTACGCCGCCGTCTATCGCGACGAGGCCGGGCTGCAGAGCGCGCATGAGATCGTCCGCCGCCTCAAAGAAGAGGCAAAGACTGCCTACGTTGACGACAAGGGCGCGGTCTTCAATCAGGATGTGCTCGGCGCGATTGAGCTCGACTACATGCTCGACTGCTCGGAGGCAATCGTCGTCGCCTCATTAGAGCGGAAGGAGTCACGCGGCGCCCAGTTCCGTACCGACTTCCCCGAGCGCAATGATGCTGAGTGGCTCAAGCACATCGATGTTTCACGCAACGGTGGCGACGCGCCGAAGGTCTCCTACTCAGAGGTAACGATCACCGACTGGCAGCCAGAAGCCCGCACCTACTAAAACCCCGCACGAGAAAGAAACAATGGCCGAATTCAAGCTCAAGATCCGCCGCTACGACCCGGAAACCGGCGCTGCGCCTTACTGGGACGAGCACACCGTTGAGCTGGAGCCCCACCGCTCGGTGCTGGAAGGAATTCTTCAGGCCCGCAATGAGAAAGACGGTTCTATCGGCGTTCGCTGCTCGTGCCGCTCAGCGATCTGTGGCTCCTGCGGTGTGCGCGTCAATGGCAAGCCTGGCCTCGCCTGCCACACCCACCTCGATGACGCGCTAGCGAGCGCCGGTGAGGATGGCGTGATCGAAGTTGAGCCGATGGGCAACATGCCGATCATCAAGGACCTGATCGTCGACATGGATGCCGTCCACTGGAAGAAGATCCAGCGCGTCACGCCATGGCTGATTGGCAAAGAGCCGGTGCCTGAGCGCGAATACATTGTCTCGCGCGAATCGATGATCGACGTAACCCAGTCGATGGCCTGCATTCAGTGCGGCGCCTGCGTCTCCGACTGCCTTTCGATGGAAGTTGATCCGCTCTTCGTTGGCCCCGCCGCGCTGGCCAAGAGCTACCGCTTTGTCGGTGACCCGCGCGACGCCGCTCACGAGCAACGGCTGAAGGATCTCGGCGAAGACAAGCACGGCATCTACGACTGCACGCACTGCTTCAAGTGCATCGAGGCCTGCCCGAAGGGCGTAGCGCCGATGAACCAGATCATGCGACTGCGACGGATCGCCGGCAACGACTTCCATATCAAGGACCGCAACAATGGCGAGCGCCACGAGGCGGCTTTTGTTAAAAACATTGAGAAGAACGGCATCCTCCACGAGGCCGATCTGCTGCCTGATTCGTACGGCGGCAAGTTCCACCCGCGCGCAGTGCCGGAGCTGATCTCAAGCCTGCCGATCGTGATGACGGCGCTGCTGCGACGGAAGATGACTCCAGCCAAGGCGCTGCTCCATCCGCACGAGGCGCCAGAGGGAGTGAAGAGGATTTTTGAGGTCGTCGAAGGGCGCGATCAGCGCAACGAGTTCAATCTCTACATCAGCGGTACCGACGCCGACAACGAAGGCACCGCCGAAGTCGCCGAGCTAATTGAAGCTGCCGAGCCAGCCGGCGTCGCGCCCGATGGCACCGAAGGCTCGAGCGCCTAAAGGGACGAAAGGAAGCTATGAAAGTTGCCTACTGGCCCGGCTGCGTAAGCCGCGGCTTCACCTCTGAACTGCACGGCTCGATGGCTGCCGTCGCACCGATGCTGAACATCGAACTGGTTGAACTTGACCGCGCCAACTGCTGCGGCGCAGGCGTGATCGCTGAGCACAGCCAAGAGCTCGCTGACACGCTCAACGCTCGTACCTTCGCCCTCGCTCAGCAGGAGATCACGCAGGGCGCAGACCTGATGATGAACATCTGCTCAACCTGCCAGGGCGCGCAGAGTGAATGCCAGCAGCGGCTCGACGCCAGCGCTGAGTACCGCGCGCAGGTCAACGAAACGCTTTCCGACGAGGGCCTTGAGTACCAGGACGGAATCATCAACAAGAACTTCCTTTGGGTGCTGGTCGAAGACATTGGCCTCGACAAGCTGAAGACGCTGGTCAGAAATCCACTTACCGACCTGCGCGTCGGCCCCTTCTACGGCTGCTACATCGTTCGCCCGACCGACCGGCTGGACATCAACCGCGCGCAGCCGCGCGACGAGTACCTCGACCAAGTCATCGAAGCGCTAGGCGGCACCGTGATCGACTACGCCGGCTCACATAAGTGCTGCGGCTTCCCGATCATCACGATGAACAAGGAGGCCTCGCTTGAGCAGGCCGGTCGTCACCTCGCCGACGCAGTCGATGCTGAGGCCGACTGCCTTGTTACGCCGTGCCCGCTCTGCCACCTCAACCTTGATCTGCAGCAGCCGATGGCCGCCAAGCAGGTCAAGCGCGAGCTGAACATGCCGGTCTTGCACCTGCCCCAGCTCGTTGGTTTGGCGCTGGGCCTCTCACCGGAAGATCTTGGCCTGCAGCATCACATCGTCAAGCCAACCGCGGTGATCGACTGGTCGCAGGCGGTTGTCGGCGGCGTTGGCGGCTGGTAGCGGCGCCTAGCCGACGAGGCCGCGCGCGATCGCCAGTTCGGCGATCTGCACCGTGTTCAGCGCTGCGCCCTTGCGCAGGTTGTCACCAACGACGAAGAAGTTGATGCTGTTTGGATCGTCGAGGTCTACGCGCACGCGGCCGACTGCCACCTCGTCGCGCCCCGCCCACTCGAGCGGCGTCGGCGCCGCTTCGACGACAAGGTTGGGGAACGCGGCCAGCGCCTCAAGCGCGTCGCTCAAGTCAACCTCGCGCTCGAACGTCGCGCGGATCTCAATCGCGTGGCCGACCATCACCGGAACGCGCACGCAGGTCGGGCTGACTTGGAGCTGCGGCAGTTCGAGAATCTTGCGGCTTTCGTTCTGGAGTTTCATCTCTTCGTCGGTGTAACCGTTCGCCTCGAGCGCGCCGAGCATCGGCACGACGTTGTAGGCGAGCGTGTTGGCGTGGACTTCCGCCGTAACCTTGCGCGCCGCCTTCTCTCCGTCGCTCACAAGAAGGTCGACGTCTTCGTGCAGCACCGGCACCTGAGCCGCCAGCTCATCGATGCCGCTGCGGCCGGCGCCACCTGCGGCCTGGTAACTGGTTGCAACGATCGCGGTAAGGCCAAACTGATCGTGCAGCGCTTTCAGCGGCAGCATCGCGACCATCGTCGTGCAGTTCGGGTTGGCAACAATCCCCTTCGCGGCGTCGGCGATCGCGTCGGGGTTTACCTCGCTGACGACGAGCGGAACCTGATCGTCGCTCCGCCAAGCCGATGAGTTATCGACGACAAGCGCGCCGGCGGCGGCAAACTGCGGCGCCCACTCACGCGAGGTTGCGCCGCCGGCCGAGAAGAGCGCGAGGTCGAAGCCGCTGATCGTCTCAGCGCTGAGCGGCTGAACTTCGCCGTAGCCTTCAAGGATCGTCCCCGCCGAGCGCGCGCTGGCGAACGGAATTACTTGATCTGCAGCTACGCCGCGCTCGCTGAGCATCGCCAGCAGCAGGCGCCCAACGGCGCCGGTTGCGCCAACGACGGCGATCCTCATGACGGTGGCAGCCCGAACGGCTCCTCGGCGCGGATCGTGTCCTCGCCGCTCAGTTCAAAGGCGCTGTGCAGCGCGCGCACCGCGTCTTCGACACGCGCGCCAGCGATCACGCAAGAGATCTTGATTGGCGAGGTCGAGATCATCTCGATGTTGATCCCCTCGCCGCCGAGCACGCTGAAGACCTTCGCCGCGACGCCGGGGTGCGACTTCATTCCGGCACCGATCACTGAAACCTTGCCCATCTCTTTGTCGGTCGCGATGTCGCCGATCCCCATCTCGGACTTCAAACGATCCAAAGCCTCGTGCGCAGCGCGCAGGTCATCACGCGGCACCGTGAACGACATGTCGGCGCGCGTGTCCTTCGAAACCGGCTCGTTCTGAATGATCATGTCGACGTTGACGTTCGCCTCCGCCAGCGCGGTCGCGATCTGGCCTGCGGCGCCGGGCGTGTCGGGCACGCCGATCACCGTGACGCGAGCCTCGTCGGTCGAATGAGTTACTGCTGTGATGAGTGGATGTTCCATTCTCTGATTCTCCGCGAGGACCACGGTACCGGGACCGTCCTCGAAGCTCGACCTGCAGTGGATACGGACGCCATGGTTGCGGGCGTACTCGACGCTGCGAAGCTGCAGCACGCCTGCCCCTGACGATGACATTTCAAGCATCTCCTCGGAGGAGACGACCGACAGCTTGCGCGCATCGGGAACGATTCGTGGGTCGGCGCTGAAGACGCCGGCCACATCGGTGTAGATCTCACACTCTTCGGCGCCGAGCGCAGCGGCCAGCGCGACGGCCGTCGTGTCGGAGCCGCCGCGGCCGAGCGTCGTCACATCCTTCGTCGTTGAGACGCCTTGGAAACCAGCGACGAGCACTATCTCATCGTTGTCGAGCGCTTCGCTGATGCGATCGGCGCGAACGTCGAGGATTCGCGCCTTGGTGTGCGTTGTATCGGTAACGATCCCAGCCTGTGAGCCGGTCAAAGAGATTGCGCTGTGGCCAAGGTCGTTGATCGCCATCGCGCAGAGCGCGCATGAGACCCGCTCCCCGGTTGAGAGCAGCATGTCCATCTCGCGCGGATCAGGGTTATCGGAAACCTCGTAGGCGGCCTCGATCAGGCGATCGGTCTCCTTACCGCGGGCGCTCAAGACGGCGACAACACGATGGCCTTCTTCGCGCCGCGTGACGATCCGCTCCGCGGCACGACGAAGCAGCTCAGCGTCTGCCACTGAGCTGCCTCCGAACTTCATCACGATCGTCGCGTCAGCCATAGCGGCCAAGGATACGAGCGTTCGCGGTCTGTGTGCGGTCGGCGACGACCGCTCAGACTTCGCGGCGGCCGATCATCGCGCGGCCAAGCGCTACTTCGTCGGCGTACTCGAGGTCTGCTCCGACCGGCAGCCCGGAGGCAAGGCGCGTTACTGCGACGTCAGGCGCGCGCTCGTGAACGCCGCGGGCGATCTGCAGCGCCGTCGCCTCGCCGGTCGTCGTTGGGTTGGTGGCGAGCACGATCTCAGCGATCTTTGGGTCTGCCGATTCGATCCGTGCGTAGAGCTCAGCAATCTTCAAATCGTCGGCGTCGATCCCATCGATCGGCGAGAGCGCGCCGCCGAGCACGTGGTAGGTGCCGCGGAACTCGTGCGTGCGTTCGACCGGAATCACGTCGCCGGGCTCCTCGACAACGCAGATCAAAGTCTGGTCGCGGCGCGCGTCTTGGCAGATAACGCAGCGCGGCCCTTCGGAGAGGTTGCAGCAGACCTCGCAGAAACCGATCTTCTCCTTCACCTCGCGGATCGCGTCGGCCAACGCCAGCGCGTCTTCCTTCTCGAGCCGCAGAATGTGGAAGGCGAGCCGCTGCGCCGTGCGCGAGCCGATCCCCGGCAACTTCGAGAGCTCGGTGATCAGCCTCTGTACTGGAGCAGCAAACACGCCTTACGGCCCTTCGGGGCCGGGGTCACCGTCATCGGCGAAGTCCGGCTGCTGGTCGCCGCCTGCCTCGTCGGGCGCTTCACTGACCGCAGCTGGGGCGGCGACGATCTCCTCGGCGTCGAACGTTTCGAGCAATCGATCGACCAGCTCATCGCCTGCCAGCGCCCGCGCCTCTGGCGCCGTGCCAAGGTCGCGCAGCTCGTACTCAATCCGCACGCGTGCGCCGAGCAGTGATTCGAGCGCCATGCCCACCACGGTCCGCGCATCTGCGTTGTCGGCGACCATCCGGCGATTGAATGAATCGTCTTCGGGGAAGGCAACTACAAGAATCCCTGCCCGCATCTCGGCCGGCTGAGCGCGTGCGAGCGCTGCGCAGACCATCGGCTGTTCGGGATTGATCGTCTCCAAAACGGCTGGCCAGATCTCGGTGACCTGCTCGATCGTCACCGCAACGGCGGCGGCCGACGGTTGCGGCGCCGCTACCTCTTCTGTCTGCGGCTCGGGCGCAGCCGCCGCGGCGGCGCTTCCGGCCGGGGTTGCCGGGG
>JAEMTR010000022.1:4335-13808 GCA_016462245.1 Solirubrobacteraceae bacterium | reverse complement strand
CGTGCGCAGCGCATCGAGATACTGGAACACCGACACATCGGCCGCCAGCAGCGCCCCAATTGTGCGCAGCCGCTGCGCGAGGCTGCGGCCGGTGACCTCGCCGACTCCTTCGATTCCGAGCGCGAAGAGGACGCTGGCGAACGGGCGCGCCTTCGAAGCTTCGAGCGAATCAACAATCCCCTGCGCTGATAGCTCGCCCATTCCGTCAAGCTGCGCAAGCTGGGAGACGCCAAGCGAATAAAGATCGGCGGCGTTCTTGATCAAGCCCTGCTCGAGCAGCATCACTACGAGCTTCTCACCGAGCCCGTCAACGTCCATCGCGCCGCGCGAGACAAAGTGCGTCAGCAGCGCCTCCCTGCGGCCCTCGCAGTCGCGGTTAGGGCATTTCGTGAAGACCGAATTCTCCGGTTTGATCGTCGCCGTCCCGCAGACTGGGCACTTCTTCGGTGCGCTGACCGCTGCGCTGCGGCCTTTGCGCTCGGCGGCGTGCGGCGCTGGCGAAACGACCTGAGGAATCACATCACCTGCGCGCAGAATGATCACCTCATCGCCGGGGCGCACGTCCTTGCGGATCAAATCCTCCTCGTTGTGGAGCGTCGCGTGCTGAACGACCACACCGCCTACTTCAACCGGTTCGAGCACCGCAAACGGATGCAGATCGCCAAACTTGCCGACGCTCCACTGGATCTCCTTGAGCTGTGTCAGCTTCGTCGTTGGCGGGAACTTCCAAGCAACCGCCCAGCGCGGGTCGCGGCCAACTACGCCGAGCCGCCGCTGCTGCTCGGCGTCATCAACCTTGATCACGACGCCATCGATCTCGAAGCTGAGCGCGCCACGCCGCTGCTGCCACTGCAAGCAGCGCTCGATCGCCTCTTGCTCGCTAGCGAGCCGTTCAATGTCGCTGTTGACCGGGAAGCCGCGCTCGCGCAGCCACTCCAGCGTCTCCCATTGCGAGCTGAAGCTGATCCCCTCGCAGGCGCCTACGCCGTAGGCCCAGAGCGAGAGTGGCCGCTCGGCGGCGAGTCGCGGATCGAGCTGACGCAGCGTCCCTGCTGCCGCATTGCGCGGGTTCATGAAGGTCGGCTTGCCGTCGCTGGCACGGCGCTCGTTGAGGCTCTGGAAGCCCTCCAGTGACATGTAGACCTCGCCGCGAACCTCGATCATCGGCGGCGCATCATCGATGCTGAGCGGAACCGTCGGAATCGTGCGCAGATTGTGCGTTACATCCTCGCCAACTTCGCCGTTGCCGCGCGTTGCTCCCCGCTCCAGGACGCCGTCGCGGTAGACGATCGAGATTGCTAGCCCGTCAACCTTCGGTTCGCAGACATACTGGAAGGCAGCATCCTCGATGCCCTCGCGCGCGAGATGGTTGCGCATCCGCAGCACCCAGGCGTCAAACTCCTCCGGGCTGCGGGCGTTGGCGAGTGAGAACATCGCCTGAGGATGGGTCACCTTCTCGAGCCCGCTTACAGGCTCGGCGCCAACCCGCTGCGTCGGCGAATCAGCCGTGACGAGCTCGGGGTTGTCACGTTCGAGCTCGCGCAGCTCATCAAGCAGCGCGTCGTACTGATCGTCACCGATCGAGGGATCGTCCTGCAGGTAGTAGCGCTCGTTGTGGCCGCGCAGCTCGGCGCGGAGCTGCTCGGCGCGATCGGCGGCAGCGCTCACTTCGCTCCCGTCGCGCCAGCTTCCAGCAGCTGGCTCAAGTCGCGGGCACCAAGAGCCTCAATTCCGGGTTCGTAGGTCAAGTCGAAGTGCAGCGGCGTTACGGCGATTCTGCCAGCGGCCAGCGCCGCCAGGTCGGTGCCCGCTTCGTCTTTAAATCCGTGGTCCTCGCCGTAGATCGAGAAGCGCCTGCGGCCGGGTTCGCCTTGCTCTTGCAGCTTCAGTTCATCGCGGTAGATCCGCTTACCAAGGCGCGTGATCTCAACGCCGGTCGGGCTGTCGCCCGGAACATTGACGTTGATCAGCGTCCCCTCCGGCAGCGGCGTGTGGCCAACGTGCCGGGCCAGCCGGGCTACAAACTCGGCGCCAGCATCGAAGTTGAAATGGCGGCCCCAGCGAAAATCCATTTCGCGGCTGGTCGACTGCTGCGAAGCGGCGATCGCTGGAATCCCGAGCAGAACGCCCTCGAGCGCTGCGGCGACCGTGCCTGAGTAGGTCACGTCGTCGCCGAGGTTGGCGCCGTGGTTGATTCCCGAGACGATCAGCTCGGGATAAAAACCTTCGACCAGGCCGAGCGTGGCGAAGCGCACGCAGTCGACCGGCGTCCCCTCCGTTGCGTAGCCAACGCTGCCGTCATCCAGAGCGGTTTATGGGTTGTGATCTTGCGCGCAAAGGCCGAACGATTGCCGTCAGGGGCGATCGTCACCAACTCAACGTCGTCCAGCGCTGCCAGCGCGGCGCGCAACGCCTGCAGCCCTTCGGCTTCGATCCCATCGTCGTTGGTGAGAAGAACCTTCATCGCGCGCTCAAACCGAGCATAGAGCGCGGTGCTGGCGACACGGCCGCTGAAGCTACGCGGGGCGACTCAGACCAGTTCGAGATAGACCATCTCGGTTGAGTCGCTGCGCCGCGGCCCAAGCTTCAGGATCCGCGTGTAGCCGCCCGGGCGCTCCGTGTAGCGCGGCGCGACCTCGGTGAAAAGCTTGTGCACGGCGGTAGCGTCCTGCCCCAGCGCTGAAAGAGCCTGACGGCGCGCATGAAGATCGCCACGCTTGGCCAGCGTGATCAGCTGCTCAACCTCCGGCTTGACGGCTTTGGCCTTCGCCTCGGTCGTCTTGATCCGCTCGTGCTCAATGATCTCCTTGCAGAGGTTGCGCATCATCGCCTTGCGATGAGAAGGGCTGCGGCTTAGCTTGTGGCGGGTTTTCTGGTGGCGCATGGTTTCGGTCCTCAGTCGTCGCGTAGCGCCATACCGCGCGCGGCCAGCGTTTCGATTACCTCGTCGATCGACTTCTTGCCGAAGTTCGGAATCGCGTTCAGCTCAGCCTCAGACTTCGAGAGTAGATCACCGATCGTCTGAATGCCGGCGCGCTTAAGGCAGTTGTATGAACGGACGCCAAGCTCCAGCTCCTCGATCAGAATGTCGTCGAGCGGGCCACCGGTGGCGAGCGGCGCAGCACCTGGAATCGCTCCCATGCCTGCCGGGTCGAGCTGGTTTACAGGACCGGCGCGGAGCTCTTCGATCCGATCCTCGTCGGTGAAGATCGCAAGCTGCGAGATCAGAATCTCTGATGCCTCGCGCAGGGCGGTCTGCGGGTCGAGTGAGCCGTCGGTCTCGATGTCGAGCGTCAGTTTGTCGAAGTCGGTGCGCTGGCCAACACGGGCCTGCTCAACGGCATAAGCGACGCGCTGAACCGGCGAGAAGAGCGAGTCGATCGGAATAACGCCGATCGGCTGATCGTCGGTCTTGTTGTCCTCGGCCACGCGATAACCGCGGCCGCGGCCGATCGTCAGGTAGATCTCAAGCTTCGTCTTCGCTTCGAGCGTCGCGATGTGGATGTTGGGGTTGAGGATCTCGACGCCAGCAGGCAGGTCGATGTCCTTAGCCTTAATCTCACCCGGACCGGTGACTACGAGCGGTGCTTCAACTTCGCTCGCGTCGGAGTGCATCCGGCAGACGATCCCCTTGAGGTTGAGAATGATGTCGGTGACGTCTTCGGTGACGCCTTCGATCGATGAGAACTCGTGGCGCACGCCCTCAATGCGGACGCTCGTCACGGCAGCGCCGGAGAGCGAGCTAAGCAGCACGCGACGCAGCGAGTTGCCGAAGGTGTAACCAAAGCCACGGTCGAGCGGTTCAATTACGAATGAGCCGCTGTTCTCGTCGCTGGTGTCACTGGTAATGCGAGGAATCTGAAAGTCGAGCATCTTGGCGATTTATCCTGTGGTTGTAATCGGTGCGGCGCCAAACTTCAGGCGACCGCCGGGCGCGCCGCCTCCTTGAAGCGGAGGCAAACGCAATTCATTGCTTCTACTTCGAATACAGCTCGACGATGAGCTGTTCCTGCACCGGCGTCGTGATCTCACGACGCTCGGGGGCACGCAGAATCTTTGCTGTCAACGACTCGTGGTCGGCCTGCAACCAGGCCGGCACCTGCGCCGTTAGTTCCGTGGCCCCACGGACGACCGGCTCTGCCGGACTGCCGCTCTTGAGCGCGATGATGTCGCCCTCGTGGACTTGGAAGCTTGGGATGTCAACGCGGCGGCCATTGACCGTCCAGTGGCCGTGGCGGACCATCTGGCGGGCTTGGCGGCGTGAGCCAGCGAAGCCGAGGCGGACGATCACGTTGTCGAGGCGGCGCTCGAGCATCTGCAGGAGGTTCTCGCCGGTGATTCCGTCTTGGCCGCTGGCACGGTCGTAGTAGAGGCGGAACTGGGTCTCAAGAACGCCGTAGTAGCGACGGGCCTTCTGCTTCTCGCGCAGCTGCACTCGGTACTCGCTCTGCTTCTGACGACCGCGGCCGTGGTCGCCTGGCGGGTATGCGCGGCGCTCAAACGAGCACTTGTCGGTCAGGCAGCGCTCCCCCTTGAGGAAGAGCTTCTCGCCTTCGCGGCGGCACTGCTTGCACTGAGGTGAAGTATCGCGAGCCATTGTTCAGTCGCCCCCTATACGCGGCGGCGCTTGCGCGGCCGGCATCCGTTGTGGGCTTGCGGCGTTACGTCGCGCACGCTGATCACTTCAAGTCCTGCGGCTTGGAGCGAGCGGATCGCTGTCTCGCGGCCGGAGCCCGAGCCCTTGACGTAAACGTCGACCTTCTGAAGTCCCTGTTCCATTCCCTTGCGCGCCGCCGAGTCGGCCGTTACCTGAGCGGCGAACGGAGTCGACTTGCGCGAGCCCTTGAAACCGGCACCACCTGCCGACTCCCAAGCGATCACGTTGCCTTGCAGATCTGTAAGCGAGACGATCGTGTTGTTGAACGACGTCTTGATATGAGCCTGACCGACAGGGATGTTCTTCTTGACCTTGCGGCGGCCACGGGCTGGGCGTTTTGGAGCGGGCACTTAGTTCCTCATGTCTTTGTTGCGGCTTTCTTGCCGGCGACCTGCATCCGCTTCGGCCCCTTGCGGGTGCGGGCGTTGGTCTTTGTCTTCTGACCGCGGACCGGAAGGCCGCGGCGGTGGCGGATGCCGCGGTAGCAGCCGATCTCGCCAAGCCTTTTGATGTTCTGTGAGCGCTCGCGGCGAAGGTCACCCTCGACGAGGATGTCGCCGTCAACAGCGGTGCGCAGCTTCGCGACCTCGTCCTCGGTTAGGTCGCGCACGTAAGTGTCTGGGTTGATTCCGGCCTCTTTGAGCATCGCGTTGGAGGTCGAGCGGCCGACCCCGTAGATGTAGGTGAGGCCGATCTCAACGCGCTTGTTGAGTGGAATATTGATTCCTGCAATACGAGCCATTTAGATATTTATCCTTGACGCTGCTTGTGTCGCGGGTTCGGGCAGATCACAAAGACAACGCCTTTGCGCCTGATCACGTTGCATTTTTCGCACATCGGCTTGACCGACGGTCGTACCTTCATAATTCCTTCTTCGTCGATGGGCCGGAAAGAGGCTCTGGCGACCGCAGGGGCGCGCCGCTACCACTCGCGGACAAAAACGCTCCCTCGCGGGAGCGCACACGAGTTAATAAGGTAGCAAAACGCGGCAAATTTTCGCTCTTCGCCCTTTCATCTTGCGGCTCCGAGCAGTAGATGCCAGGGCGTGAGGATTCTGGGACCGTCGGCTGTGACAGCGACCGTGAACTCGAAATGGGCTGAAAGTGAGCCATCCACGGTGAAAATCGACCATCCGTCGGGGGCAATTCGAACTCCATGTCCGCCGGCCGTAATCATCGGCTCGATCGCCAGCACCATCCCCTCTTCAAGCTTCGGGCCACGGCCGGCCGGGCCGAAGTTTGGAATCTGCGGATCTTCGTGCATCGATTGCCCAACGCCGTGACCGACCAATGTTCGGACGACACCAAAGCCGTCGGCCTCGGCACAGATCTGAACGGCATGAGAGATGTCGCCGATTCGGCCGCCAAGCTGGACCTGCTCGACGGCGTCGAAGAGTGAGGCCTCAGTGACCGCCATCAGCGACTCAGCCTCAACCGTCACCTCGCCAACCGGGAAGGTGACAGCGGCGTCGGCGACCCAGCCATCGAGCGTGACGCCGATGTCGACCGAGAGAATGTCGCCGTCGGCGAGCGTGTAGGCGCCGGGGATGCCGTGCACAACCATCGAGTTCGGCGAGGCGCAGATCGAGCCTGTGAAGCCGTTGTAGCCCTTGAACGAAGGCTCGGCACCCTGCGAGCGAATGAAGCGCTCGGCCGTTTCGTCGAGCTCAGCGGTCGTGACGCCGGCGGCAATCTTGCCGGCAACTAGCTGCATCGCGCGGGCGTGAATCTCTCCGGCGGCGGCGATCTTCTCGATCTCTTCAGGGGTCTTCTTGATGATCACAGTGCTACGCGAACCGCTCAGATCGTCTCTTCAAGCTTCAGCGTCGCGATCGTCGCGCGGATGTGACTGAAGACCTCCGCAGGAGCGGCCGACCCGTCGAAGCGATGGAGCAGCCCGAGCTGCTCGTAGTAGTCGGCCAGCGGCGCCGTCTGCTGGTGGTAGACGGCGAGCCGGTTGCGAACCGTCTGGGGCTGATCATCCTCACGCTGGACGAGCGCAGTGCCGTCAATGTCATCGACCCCCTCGACCTTCGGTGGGTCAAACTCAACGTGGTAGACGCGGCCCGAAACAGGATTGACGCGGCGCCCTGAAATCCGCTGCACGATCTCCTCATCGTCAACTTCAATCATCAAGACAGCGGTCAGCTTGCGGCCGAGCTTCTCGAGCTCGGTTCCCAGCGCCTCGGCCTGCGGAATCGTGCGCGGGAAGCCGTCGAGCAGGAAGCCATCGCGTGCGTCGGGGCGCCCTACTGCTTCGAGCAGAACGCCGATGATCACCTCGTCGGGAACGAGGTTGCCGGCGTCCATGTAGCTGCCAGCAAGCTCGCCCAGCTCTGTCTGCTCGGCAACAGCTTGGCGCAGAATGTCGCCGGTCGCGATGTGGGGCAGCTCAAACTCGCTGCGTAGCTGCTCGGCCTGAGTTCCCTTGCCGGCGCCAGGCGGGCCCAGCAGAATCAGGTTCAGCTCAGCCATCGCTACTTGAGGAAGCCTTCGTAGTTGCGCATCATCAGCTGAGCTTCAAGCTGCTTCATCGTGTCGAGCGCTACGCCGACGACGATCAGCAGCGAGGTTCCGCCGAAGAAGAAGTTGGCTGCAGTTTGGTTGATCAAGATTGTTGGCAGAGCCGCAACGGCGGCAAGGTAGAGCGCGCCGGGGAAGGTCAGCCGGGCGAGGATGCGATCGAGGAACTCGGCCGTCGGCCGACCGGGTCTGACGCCCGGAATGAAGCCACCGTATTTCTTCAGATTCTCTGCCTGATCGACCGGATTGAAGGTAATCGCGGTGTAGAAGTAGGTGAAGGCGATGATGAAAAGCGTCTCACCGGCTAGATACGCCGGCCCTGAAGGGCTGAAAAAGTTAGCTAAGTCTTGGGCCCAAGGCGTGCCGATCAACTGGCCAACCGTTGGCGGGAAAGCCATGATCGAAGCGGCGAAGATGACCGGGATTACGCCGGCCATGTTGACGCGCAGAGGCAGGTAGGTCTGGCCGCCACCGCTCATCCGCCGACCGATCACACGCTTGGCGTACTGCACGGGAATTCGCCGTTGCCCTTCCTGAATAAATACGACGGCGGCGATCACTGCCAGCGCGAGGAACGGCATCATCACTTTGAAAATTGGGTCCGGGCTAGTCCACCATGCCTGAATGCCACCCGGCAGGCCGGAGACAATTGACGCGAAGATCATCAACGAAATTCCGTTACCGATGCCACGCTGCGTAATCAGTTCGCCCATCCACATCACGACGACACAACCGGCCGTGAGCGTCAGCACAATCAGGAACAGCGTGCCGGCGTTGAAGTTGGTGATCACTGGCAGGCCAGCTGAAGCCTCTTGGCTCTTGAACAGGAAGACGTAGCCAACCGACTGCGCGAAGGCCAGACCGACGGTCAGATAGCGCGTGTACTGCGTGATCTTGGCCTGCCCTACTTCGCCTTCCTTCGAGAGCTTCTCGAGCGACGGCAGAACGACGGTCAGCAGCTGCAGGATGATCGAAGCCGTGATGTACGGCATGATCCCGAGCGCGAAGATCGCCATCCGTGAGAGACCGCCACCGCTGAAGGTGTTGAGCAGGTTAAGAATCCCGCCGCCACCGAACTGGTTTTGGATCTCTTCGATCGCCTTCGTGTCAACTCCAGGAACCGGCAGGTAAGCGCCGAGCCGGTAAAGCGCGAGCAGCAGGGCCGTAAACGCAAGTTTCTTGCGGATCTCACTGACCGTGAAGGCGCTGATAATCGTCCCGATCATGGCGCTGGGGTGCTGGGTGCCTCACTTCCGACGATCACGCAGGTGCCTCCGGCTGCTTCGATCGCTGCTCGCGCCGAAGCGCTGAAGCCATGGGCGTGAACGGTCAGCGGCTTGCTGATCTCGCCCTTGGCGAGGACCTTGACGGGAACGTTCTTGCGCGTTCCCAGACCGTGCGCGACAAGCGCCTCGATCGTCACATCGGCCTTGGATTCGAAGCGCGCTTCGAGATCCTGGAGGTTGACGGCCTGGGTGTGCGTACGGAAAGGTTCGAAAGGCATCGACTTCTTCATATTCGGGCCGCGCAGCTTGCGCATCCGAACCTGAATCGGCATCTGGCCGCCCTCAAAACGGGCACGGTCTTTGGAACCCGAACGAGAGCCATAGCCCTTGTGGCCGCGGCCCGATGTCTTGCCGTGGCCGGAACCGTGACCTCGACCAACGCGGCGGCGCGCCTTGCGGCTGCCTGGGGCTGGTGAAAGGCTGTGCAGGCCGAATCGTTCGCTCTCTGAGCTCTCCTCGGCGGCGACCTTTTTGGCAGCGGCCGGCGCTGGCTTAGCTGCGGCTTCAGTCTTCGCTGGGGTCTTCTTCTCGGCGGCTGGCTTGGCCGCTGCGGCTGGCTTGGCGGCGGCTGCGGCCGGCTTCCTCGCTGCCGCTGGCTTGGCGGCTGCTGGCTTCGTTGCTGCCGCAGGCTTTGCTGCCGCGGCTGGCTTCTTCGCGGCTGCCGGCTTCTTCGCGGCAGGCTTCTTTGGTTCGGGGCTCATCAGGAGTCCTCTCCATCGACGCGTACAAGGTGGCGAACGGTGTGAATCATTCCGCGCGTCGGCGGGTTGTCGGCTACTTCAACGCTGTGGCCGATCCGGCGCAGGCCGAGCGAGCGCAGCGTCGCGAGCTGCGAAGCTTGGCTGCCGTTGCTGGAGCGGATCTGGGTTACGCGAAGCTCGCTCATGCCGGCGGCTCCTCTGCGGCCTCTGCCTCTTCAACCACTTCAACGACCTCAGCCGCTTCAACAGCCTCGACGACCTCAGCAACTTCAGCGGTCTCAACGGCCTCAGCAACTTCAGCGGTCTC
>JAEMTR010000022.1:0-4235 GCA_016462245.1 Solirubrobacteraceae bacterium | reverse complement strand
TCGGCCGGCGGCGCCGCTGTGGCAGGCGCGAGGCCGAGCACTTCGTTGATTGAAAGTCCACGCAGCTCGGCGACTTCGGCCGGCGTGCGCAGGCTGCGCAGCCCTTCAACGGTCGCTTTGACGAGGTTGATCGGGTTCTGCGAACCGAGGCTCTTGGAAAGAATGTCGTGGATGCCGGCCAGCTCGAGCACGGCGCGCACGCCGCCACCGGCGATCACGCCGGTACCTGGCGATGCTGGCTTCATGAAGACGCGGCCGGCGCCGAAGATGCCGGTCGTCTGGTGCGGAATCGTTGCGCCATAACGAGGCACGCGGAAGAGGTTCTTCTTCGCCTGCTCAACGCCCTTCTGGATTGCCATCGGGACCTCGTTGGCCTTGCCGTAGCCGACGCCAACGACGTCCTTCTCATCGCCTACGACGACAAGCGCCGTGAACGAGAAGCGGCGTCCGCCCTTGACGACCTTGGCGACGCGGTTGATCTCAACGACGCGCTCTTGGAGGTCAAGCCCTGAGGCGCTGACTGTGCGGTCAATTTCCATGGATTAGCTCAATTCCTTGCTCATACGCTCAGTCCACCCTCGCGCAGTCCTTCAGCGAAAGCCTTAACGCGGCCGTGGTAGCGGTAGCCACCGCGGTCGAAGACAACGGTTGATGCGCCGGCAGCCTTGGCCCGCTCGGCGAGTAGCTGACCGAGCTTCTCGGCCTGCTCCATCGGCGCGATCGAGCGCATCTGCGGCTCCGACCAGCTGACAGCAGCCAGCGTCTGGCCCTTTGAATCGTCGATCAGCTGAGCGCTAATGCCGCGATTAGAGCGGAAGACCGAAACGCGCGGGCGCTCCGGCGTGCCGATCACTTTCGCGCGAACGCGACGCTGCCGGCGAAGACGGCCAGTTGCACGAGTAGCTTTACTCATGCGCGCTTACCTACCTTGCGGATCACATGCTCGCCCTCGTAACGGATTCCCTTGCCCTTGTAAGGCTCAGGCGGGCGGCTCTTGCGGATCTTCGCGGCCGTCTCACCGACGAGCTGCTTTGAGATCCCCTTAACGATCACGCTTGTTGGCTCGGGCACGTCGAAGCTGATTCCTTCGGGAGCTGGAATCTCGACCGGATGCGAGTAGCCGAGCGCCAACGTTAGGTCCGACCCCTTCAGCGCGGCGCGGTAGCCGACGCCCTGAATCTCGAGCGTCTTCTCAAAGCCATTTGTTACGCCTTCAACCATGTTGGCGACGAGCGAGCGCGTGAGGCCGTGCAGCGAGCGGTGCTCGCCACGGTCGGTTGGACGCGTGACAATCAGCTCTTCGCCTTCCTGCGCGACGGTGATGTCACGCGGGATCCGCTCGCTCAGCTCGCCCTTAGGGCCCTTGACGGTCACCAGTTCGGGCTCGATCTGAATCTCGACGCCGGATGGGACGGGGATTGGTTTTCTTCCGATTCGCGACATAGGGCTACCAGACGAAAGCCACAACCTCGCCTCCGACGCCCGCTGCGCGAGCCTCGTGGCCGGTCATCACTCCGCTTGAGGTGGAGACGATCGTTGTTCCCATTCCGCCTTGGACCTTCGGAATGCTGTCGTGGTCGACGTAGTAGCGCTGGCCTGGCCGCGAGGCACGCTTGAGGCCCGTGATTGCGCTGCGACGGTCATCGGCGTACTTCAGCTCGACGGCGAGAATGTCACCCGGGTGCTCCGCGTCGTGCTCGCGCATTTCGTAGCCGGCGATGTAACCCTGCTCCTTGAGGATGCGGGCCATCTCGCGCTTCAGCTTCGATGCCGGAATTTCAACGACGTCGTGCTGGGCAACGATGCCGTTGCGCACACGGGTCAAGAAATCGGCGATTGGATCTGTCATCGACATTGCTTACTCGTCTCCCCTACCAGCTGCTCTTCGTCATTCCGGGGATGTAGCCGTTGTGAGCTAGCTCACGCAGGCAGATGCGGCATACGCCGAACTTGCGGTAGACAGCGCGTGAGCGGCCGCAGCGGCTGCAACGGCTGTAGCCGCGGGTTGGGTACTTGGGTGTGCGCGCCTGCTTGACGCGCTGGGAAGTCTTGGCCATTACTGATCGGTCTCCTCGGCGGGTTCATCGGCAGCCTCGTCGGCTCCCTCTTCAGCTGCCACTTCGGCGGCTCCTTCTTCTACCTCGTCGGCGCCCTCATCCTCAGCGCCGGCTTCGTCACCATCGTCGCCCTCTTCGGCGTCCGCGGCTGGCTGCTCGCTCTCCTGCTCAGCCTTTGCAGCCTCCAAGGCAGCTTTGGATTCAGCTGCGGCTGCGGCCTTCTTGGCCTCTTCTGCAGCTACCTCTTCGGGGTTCGGCTTGTTGATGAAGGGCATGCCGAAGAGTGAAAGCAGCGCGTAGCCCTCGTCGTCGGTGGCAGCGCTGGTCGTGATCGCGATGTCGAGGCCGCGGATCTGGTCGACGGCGTCGTAATCGATCTCTGGGAAGATGATCTGCTCGCGGATGCCGATCGTGTAGTTACCGCGGCCGTCGAAGTTGCCGGGTAGGCCACGGAAGTCGCGAATACGCGGAATCGCAATCGACATTAAGCGGTCAAGGAACTCGTAGGCGCGATCGCCGCGCAGCGTCACGGCAAGGCCAACAGGCATTCCTTCGCGAAGTTTGAAGTTGGCGATCGACTTGCGCGCAAGGCGCACGTTTGGAGCCTGGCCAGTGATCTGCGCCAGCTGCCCAGCGGCGGCCTCAAGCATCTTCGAATCCTGCTTCGCCTCACCGACGCCCATATTGACGGTGATCTTCTCGACCTTCGGCGCCTCCATCACACTCGTGTAGCCGAACTGCTCGACGAGAGCAGGGCGAACTTCCTCGAGATAACGAGTCTTCAGGCGAACTGGTGTCTTGGTTGCTGGCATAAGAATTAGCTTCAGTCGAGCTTCGTGCTTGAACGCTTCGTGACGCGGCTGCGGACGCCGCCTTCGCGGGTCACGCCGACGCGGGTCGGGCGGTTGTCTTTTGGATCCACCAGCATCACGTTGCTGACGTGAATCGGACCTTCTTTTTCGATCACGCCGCCGGCTGCCGCTTCGCTACCGGCGCTTGCCATAGGTGAAGGCTTCTGGTGGCGCTTGATGATGTTGAGGCCCTCGACGTAAACCCGCTCCTTCTTTGGGTCAACGCGGAGAACACGACCGGTCTTTCCACGGTCCTTACCACTGACAATGGCGACTTGATCGTCGCTACGGATGCGCATACCCATGCTAGAGCACCTCCGGAGCAAGCGAGATGATTTTCATGAAGTTGCGGTCACGCAGCTCACGGGCAACAGGCCCGAAGATACGCGTTCCAAGCGGGTTATTAGCTTCGTCGATGATCACGGCAGCATTCTCATCGAAGGCGATGTAAGTGCCGTCGTCACGGCCGAACTGTTTGCGCGTGCGCACGACGACGGCCTTGACGACCTCGCCCTTCTTGACCGCGCCGTTCGGGATCGCCTGTTTGACGGTCGCCGTAATGACGTCGCCAACGTGGGCGTAGCGACGGCTTGAGCCGCCCTGAACGCGAATGCAAAGGATTTCGCGGGCGCCGGTGTTGTCGGCGACACGCAGGCGTGATTCGGTCTGGATCATTTCGCACGCTCCAAAATCTCAACTAGGCGCCAACGCTTCGTTGCCGACATCGGCCGGCTGGCGATCACGCGGACGAAGTCGCCCTCGCGAGCGTCGCTTGTTTCGTCGTGAGCGTGGAGTGACTTCGTCGAGCGCACGATCTTCTGGTACTTCGGGTGGCGCTTGGCGATGTCAACGCGGACGGTGATTGTCTTCGCGGCTTTGGTCGAGGTGACGATCCCTTGGCGGACCTGAACCGATGCTGGCTCGCGCTCGGCTGGCGGCGTGCCTTCGCGGTTTGGCGTTGCGGCACGCTTCTCGCGCTCCTGGCCACGGCGGCGGCTGCGGGCTACGGCCTTTGCGCGGCGAACTTCGACGCGCTCGGCTTGACGCTCTTCAGCGCTGCGGGTCGGCTTCACTTCGCCAGTGTGGGCGGAACGCTTGGCCTTGCGGATTGCCTTCGGACCTGTCGGCTCGGCAGCTGCTGGCGCTGCGTCGCCTTCAGCTGCATCGTCGGCCGGCTTGTCTGACTCCTCATCGGCTGGAGCGTCGTCGGCTGGAGCGTCGTCGTCGGCAGCTTCCTCAGCGGGAGCCTCTTCAGCGGCAGGCTCGTCGGCAGCAGCTTCCTCAGCGGGAGCCTCTTCAGCGGCAGGCTCGTCGGCAGCAGCTTCCT
>JAEMTR010000021.1 GCA_016462245.1 Solirubrobacteraceae bacterium | reverse complement strand
TCAGGCCCATCACGCCAGCGTAGAAATCGACGTTCGCCTGCGCGTCACCTGTGATTGCAGTGATGTGATGTATGCCGTCCAGAGCCATCTAACGAGCCTAGCGAGACAGGCAGAGATACGGTTTCTGATCACGGCACCGGCGCGGGCCACTGCTACCGTAAAGGGGTCTCGAGGGACGACCTATTGTGGCCAGTTCGATTCCAACAGCAACGCTTGATCTCAAGCTCTCCGGCCGTGAGGCGCTTGCTTGGCGAGGGATGCTGAGGGCTCACGCCGCCGTCACCAAGCAGCTCGACGCTGAGATGCTAAGCGCGCACGGAATCTCGCTCAGCTCGTACGAAGTTCTGCTCCACCTTGACGGCGCCGAGGACGGCCATCTGCGGATGTCGGAGCTGGCCGAGCTGGCTGTGCTCAGCCGTAGCGGCCTGACGCGGCTCGTCGATAGGTTGGCGCGCGAAGAGCTGCTTGTTCGCGAATCCTGCCCAAGCGACGCGCGCGGATCTTTTGCGCGGCTAACGGTGACGGGGCGCGAGCGGCTGGCGCAGGCGCGACCAACCCACCTCGAAGGTGTCCGCCGCGTATTCCTTGGCCATTTGAGTAGCGCCGAGCAGCAAGCGCTCGCCGTCTGCTGGAGCAAGCTTCTGCCGGCCAGCGAAGTCGAAGCCGACTGCCCCGCTTCCCAGTCGGCCGCGTGAGCAGCTTCGGCCTCTTCATCCTCTGCCTGCTGGTGCCTCTTGGCTTCGGCATGTGGGCTCAGCACAAGGTCAAGAGCACCTTCCGTCGCTACGCAGAGGTTCCCGAGGACAGCGGTATGAACGGCGCCCAGATTGCCGAACGGATCTTGATTGCCAATGGGCTTACTGACGTTCCGGTGCGCTCGGTTCCCGGCTGGTTCACAGACCATTACGACCCACGGACGCGCAGCGTTCACCTTTCTGAACCGGTCTTCGGTGGCACCTCGATCAGCTCGACGGCGGTCGCCGCGCATGAAGTTGGCCACGCTATTCAGCACGCCAAGGCTTACACGCCGATGACAATCCGCTCGGCGCTCTGGCCGGTTACCGCCTTCGCTTCGAGCACCTGGATGATCCTGCTTTTCGGCGGCGCGATTCTCGGCTTCCTCGGCCTGGTCTACGTCGCGATCGCGCTTTACGCCGCGGTCGTCATCTTCCAGTTCGTGACGCTCCCGGTCGAGTTCGACGCGTCGCGCCGCGCCGCAGTGCAGCTCAAAGAGCTGGGGATCGCGAATGCCGATGAAAGTGAAGGGGTTAGCCGAGTGCTGCGGGCTGCTGCGATGACCTACGTTGCCGGCGCGCTGGCCGCGCTTTCTCAGCTGATCTACTTCGCCACCGTCTTCCTCGGTAATCGCCAATAACGCCAGCGCCGTAGGATCGCTGGTCGTAGATGGCGTCAGCGCTTGAGATTCTCGCTTCCGACTCCGGTTCGCTCGCGCGCGCTGGCACGCTGCGTACCGCCCACGGCGATATCCGCACGCCGGCCTTCGTTCCGCTGGCGACGAAAGCGAGCGTCCGTGGGTTGCTGCCGGCTGAGGTTTCTGAGCTTGGATACGACATCGTCCTCGGCAACACCTTCCACCTCCACCTCAACCCCGGTGACGAGCGGATCGCGGCGCTCGGCGGCCTCCACGAATTCATGCGCTGGGACGGGCCGATCATCACCGACTCCGGTGGCTTTCAAGTCTTCTCGATGGGCCACGGCACGGTTGCCGATGAGATCAAGGGCCGCGCACCGACCGGGCCCGACCGCGCCGGCAAGGTGCTCGGAATCGAGGAGGACGGCGTCCGCTACCGCTCTTACGTCGACGGCTCGACGCGCTTCATGGGCCCGGAGGATTCAATGCGGATCCAAGCCAACCTCGGCTCCGACATCGCGCTTGTCTTCGATGAGTGCACGCCGTTCAACGTCGAGCGCGAATACACGGCCCGCTCGACCGAGCGCTCGCACCGCTGGCTCGATCGCTGCCTTAGCTGGCACGCTGAGAACGGGCCGGCCGATCAGCTCGTCTATGGAATAGTTCAGGGCGGCGTTTACGAAGACCTACGCCGCGACTCAACCGAGCAGATCGCCGCCCGCGCCTGCGACGGGATCGCGATCGGCGGCTCGCTTGGCGAACACAAAGAGCAGATGTACGAGGTCGTCGGTTGGGCGACCGACACGCTTGCGAAGGCCGGTGACATTCGCCCACGCCACCTGCTTGGGATCGGTGAGGTCGACGACCTAATCCGTGGCGTCGAGATGGGGATCGACACTTTTGACTGCGTGATGCCGACGCGGCTCGGCCGCCACGGCGTGGCGCTGGTGCCCGACCCTGAGCACCGCTGGCGCGTAGACCTAACGACGGCGAAGTGGTCGGACAGCGACGAGCCGCTGATGGAGGGCTGCCCGTGCCCAGCCTGCGCCGTCGGTTACAGCCGCGGTTATCTGCGCTACATGACGAAGGCCCGTGAGCTGACGGCGATGCGGCTGCTGACGGTTCACAACCTGGCCTTCGTGGCGCGCGTGGTCGAGCGGCTGCGGCGGGCAATCCTCGCTGGCGATCTCGCCACCGTTGCGGCCGAACTGCGCGCCGGTGGGGCGCCTTAACGGCGCTACTTCGTGTTCTGGCGGATTAGCTGCTGCATCTGCGCGGCGGTCTGATCCACCTGCTGGTAGACGACCTGGCGTAGACGAACACTTTCACTCGAGCTGCTGCCGGTGATGTAGACGAACGCCGCCGCGCCGACGGCCAGAGCGAGCAGCAGCACGATCGTTGGCGCAATCCAGCCGCGTTTGCGCCGTGGCTGCTCAGCGACCGCCGCTGCCGGCGCTGCGCGCTGCGCGGGCTGGCGCGGCTCGCGGCGCTGAACCGTAGTCGCTGGCTGATCGCCGGTTGCCTGCGAGACCGTCGTCGCCGCCGTGCGGGGTGTGCTGACGGACGTCGCGGCAGTCTCCGGCGCCACGCCGCGCGCGCCGTCGGAGAGCGCAAGCCGCAGCTCCTCGGCAGTTTCGTAGCGCGCCTCCGGTTCCAACTCCAGCGCGCGGTCAACTGCAGCAGCAAGCTCTGGGCTTACCTCGGGGTTGAGGTCGCTGAGCAGTGGCGGCGCTTCACGCTGCTGCTTGAGCGCCAGCTCGGTGATCGACTGCGCCTCATAGGGCAGGCGGCCGGAGAGGAACTGGTAACAGACGACGCCGAGCGCGTAGATGTCAGAGCGCGGGTTGGAGCCGTGGCCGCTGGCCTGCTCGGGGGAGAGGTAGGCGGCCGTGCCGAGCACTGAGCCGACCTGCGTGATCGAGGATTCCTCGCTTAGCGCCTTGGCAATTCCAAAGTCGGCCAGCTTTACTACGCCGTCGCGCGAGCGCAGCAGGTTGCCGGGCTTGACGTCGCGGTGGATTACGCCGCTGCGGTGGGCGTAGTCGAGGCCGCGGCAAGCCTGCGAGAGAATCCCGACCGCTTCGGGCACGTCGAGCATCCCTTCAGCGGCGAGAATTTCAGCGCCCGAGTTGCCTTCGACGTACTCCATCACGATGTACTGGCGGCCACTCTCCTCATCGAGCCCGAAGTCGTAAACCTGGACGATGTTGGGGTGCACGAGTCGCGCCGCCGAAAGCGCTTCGCGGCGAAAACGCGTTACGAACTGCTCGTCGTCGGCGAGATGTTCGGCGAGCAGCTTGATTGCGACCTGGCGCTCGAGTCGACGGTCGATCGCCAGCAGCACGGTTGACATGCCGCCGCTGCCGAGCCGCTCACCCAGCTCATAACGCCCCGCCAATGTTCGCTCTGCCATCTAGCTCAGCTGCCTTAGCCGTTGGGTGTGATGCCGCCGTTGTCGGGCGGCACCGTTGGCGTGGTCGTAGTTGTCGGCGTTGTCGTAGTCGTCGTAGTTGTCGGCGTTGTCGTAGTTGTTGGCGTCGTAGTCGTTGTTGTCGGCGTCGTCGTGCTCGTTGTCGTCGGCGTCGTGATCGGCTTCGGCTTCGTTTCGAGGCACTGAACCGGGGCGCTCGTCTCAAGCCGCTGCAAGCCGGCAGCGATCCGCGAGCGCAATTCGCTGTTGACGCTCGACGGAAGCTGGCTGAACTCGTTCTGCGCGTCGGAGAGCGCTGAAGCGGCCGCTTCGCAGTCGCCAGCTGCGGTCGCATCGGCGACCGCACCGATCGACTGATCGAGTGCTGAGGCGTTCGATGAAGGAATCAGGTCGGTACTGCTGCCGCAGCCTGAAACGGCGATAGAAGCGAGCAATATGCTGCCCAAAACTGTGATCCGAGCGAAGTTCATCGCTATTGACCGTACTGGAGCCTGTCGGCGAGTGAGTCAGGTAAGCGCGCTGCACGGATCGCTGCTGCCGCTCCAGCGACGTCGTATTCGGTCCGCTGCCAGATGATCTCTGAGCTCTCGGTGTCGAGTAGCAGCCAGGCCGCGCGCGGGTCGCCGTCGCGTGGCTGGCCAACGCTGCCGGGGTTGAGCATCCAGCGGTCGCTGCTGGCGTCAACGCTGTCACCGATCCGCCGCGCGTCGCCGGTCGCCAGTTCCGTTTCGGTGCGGTGGAAGGCGAGCGCCACGTGGCTGTGGCCGATCAGGCCGATTCGCGTGCGCATCGTGTCGAAGCAGAGGTCGGCTAGCAGCGTGCTGATCACGTATTCCCAGACAGGGTCGCGCGGGCTGCCGTGGAAGAGGCCAACCTCCTCAGCGGTCGCCTTCGACGAGAGCGATGAGAGCCACTTGAGCTCCGAGTCGCCGATCACATCGAGCGTCCAGCGCGCTGCCAGCGCAGCGCCGCGTGAGAAGTCATCGAGCCGTAGGTCGCCGGTCACAGCAAGGTCATGGTTACCGGCGAGGCAGACTGAAGCGTGCTCGCGTACCAGCTGAACGCAGTCATTTGGGTCAGCGCCGTAGCCGACGAGGTCACCAAGACACCAGAGTTCGTCGGCGTCGATCGCATCGACCGCTGCCAAAACGGCCTCTAAGGCCTGCCGGTTGGCGTGTATGTCGGAGATAACGGCTACTCGCATCGCAAGAAAAGTTCACTTCGACGGTAGCGTGATGGTCGTGCGTTTCATTCGCCACAGCGCCCTTTTCGCCGTCATCGTCGCGCTGCTCGTCGCCGAGCTGCTGGTTTTGCTGATGACGCCGAGCAGCGGGCTGATCACGCCACTGCCGGTCGACGCTTCGCAGTGGTTCACGCCAGCCCAGCTCAGCCGAGCCGAATCGTTCAACGGTTTACAGCGTTGGCTGGGGATTGCGGCGCTGCTAGTTAAGGCTGCCGTGCTGGCGCTGATCGTGATTCGCGCCCCAGCAAGGCTGCAAGGCCCGTATCGCCATCCGATCATCGTTTCGGGCCTCGTTGGCGCAGCAATCTCGATCACCGTCGTGGTTGCGCTACTGCCACTGAGCGCGCTGATGCGAGTCCGTTCGATCGACTACGGCCTGACGACCAGCAGCTGGGGCGAGTGGGCTTGGGACGTCGCCCGTGGCGCCGGAATCGCGGCGCTGATCGCGGCCGTGGCGACGGTCATTGCGATCGCCTTGATCCGCAGAATGCCGCGCCGCTGGTGGGCTCCGGCGGCAGCGCTGATCGTGCTGGGCGGCGTGCTAATGACCTTCGCCGGGCCGCTTGTGATCGATCCGATCTTCAACCGCTTCACTCCGCTGGCGGCCGGTCCAGCGCGCAGCTCGGTGATCGAGCTAGCCGGCCGCGCGGGAGTAAAGGTCGGCTCGGTTTACGTGATCGACGCCAGCCGCCGAACGACCGCCGCCAACGCCTACGTCAATGGAATCGGTTCGTCCAAACGCGTCGTCATCTACGACACGCTTCTCAGCAAGTTCCCGCCGGCCCAGGCGCGGCTCGTTGTAGCTCACGAGCTGGCTCACGTTCACTACCGCGACATCTTTCACGGCCTGATCTTCCTGCTGATTGTCGCTCCGTTTGGTGCTTGGGCTGCGGCCCGCTGTCTGCGGCTCTGGGGGCCACGTGATGGGCTGGCGGCCGGGCCTTCGAGTGTCCCCGCACTAACCGCGGCCGTGATCCTTATCGTCTTCGCAATCACATTGATTTCAAACCAGCTTTCGCGCTCAGTTGAAGCCCGCGCCGACGTCTACGCGCTAACGCTTACCGGCGACGCACCGACCTTCATCGCCCAGCAGCGCAGAATCTCGCTCCAGAACCTCGGTGATCCTGACCCGCCGGCGATCACGCACTGGCTCTTTGGCACGCACCCAACGACGATTGAGCGGATCGGCATCGGCCTCGCTTGGCAGCGCGGCGAGCGGCCGAGTGGGGGTTCGAAGTGAAGATCACGGTCCTCTCTGTCGGCCGCCTGCGCGCGCCCTACGCCGATGACATCGCCCATTACGAGAAGTTGATCGGCCATTACGCGCCGATCGAGCTGATTGAGCTGCGTGAGCCAGAGAAGCTGCCAAAGCGCGTGCCCGAGAAGGCCCACTTGGTGCTGCTTGACGACGCCGGCAAGCAGTACGACAGCGTCGCCTTCAGCGGCTTCCTTGAGCAGCGCCGCGCCAGCGGGCTTGACCTCTGCTTCGTTGTTGGCGGCGCCTATGGCACCGAGCTTGAGCGGGCTGATGAGCTGCTCTCGCTTGGGCCGATGACGCTGCCCCACCAGCTAGCCCGGGTTGTCTTGCTCGAACAGATCTACCGCGGCCACGCGATCCTCGCTGGCGCTCCCTACCACCACTAGCGGTGCGGCAAACTGCGCAACGCCCTGCGACGCTGCGATCATCGAGGCCGTGAGCAGTCCACTCGACGATCTAAACGCCTCACTCTCGGCTGCTGTCGCCGCGCTCGCAGGCGGGCAGCCGGTCTCCGCGCAGCTCCAGCTCGAGCGGCCAAAGCAGCCTGAGCACGGCGACTTTGCGACCAACGCCGCGCTCGCCGTTGCCAAAGGACTAGGCGTTCAGCCGCGCCAGTTTGCCGAGCAGCTGAGCGAGGAGCTTGGCCGCCAGCTTGGCCCCACGCTCGTCAGCGCCGAGGTCGCCGGCCCCGGTTTCGTCAACCTCGTGCTCTCCGACGAGTGGTACGGCGACGCCGTTGACGCCGTTATCGCGGCAGGCGATCAGTGGGGCGGGGCGGTTGCCGATCCGCCACTACAGATCAACGTCGAGTTCGTCAGCGCCAACCCGACCGGCCCGGTCCACGTCGGCGGAACGCGCAATGCCGTCTATGGCGACGCGCTGGCGCGCCTATTCAGCTTCGTCGGTCACAAGGTTCATCGCGAGTACTACGTCAACGACGCCGGCTCGCAGATCCGCGCGCTTGGCGTTTCCGTTCAGGCCCGCGCGCGCGGTGAGGAGCCGCCCGAGGACGGCTACCAAGGCGAATACATCATTGCCTTGGCGGTCGATATTCCCGGCGCCGGCGAGCTACCTGTAGATGAGGTTGCGCGGCTCGCAGTTGAGCTAATGGTCGCCGAAGCTGAACGCAGCTTGGCGCGGCTGCGCGTCGTCTTTGACGATTGGTTTCACGAGACGACGCTCCACGCCGGCAGCCCGTCGCCGGTCGAGAAGGCGCTGACGATTCTCGATTCTGATGGCCGCACCTTCAGCAGCGAGGAAGCGCTCTGGCTGCGCACGACCGAATTCGATGACGACAAGGATCGTGTGCTTGAGCGCTCCAGCGGCGAGCACACCTACTTCGCTTCCGACATCGCCTACCACCAAGACAAGCTTGACCGCGGCTTCGACCTGATGATCGACGTTTGGGGCGCCGATCACCACGGCTACATCAAGCGGATGCAGGCCGCGATCGCCGCGCTCGGCCATGATCCGGCCTGCCTTGAGCTGCTGATCATGCAGCTCGTCCATCTCGTTGACAGCGGCGAGCGCGCGCAGATGAGCAAGCGCGCCGGTGATTTTGTAACGCTCGACGAGCTGATCGAGGACATCGGCGTTGACGCCGCCCGCTGGTTCCTGCTCGAGCGCTCGCATGAGACGACGATCGAGCTTGATCTGAAGCTGGCGCGCGAAGAATCGGCTGAAAACCCGGTCTATTACGTCCAGTACGCGCACGCGCGGATCGCCTCGCTGCTGGCCCGCGGCGCCGCCGAATCAGGCTCCGACGGTTCAACCGACGAGCCGCTCCACGCCAGTGAGCGGGCGCTGGTGCGCAAGCTGCTCGAGTTCCCAGCCGAGGTCGCCGACGCCGCCGAGCGCCGCTCGCCGCACCGCATCGCCAGCTACGCGCTCTCGACTGCACAGGCCTTCAGCGCCTTCTATCGTGACTGCCCGGTGCTCGACGCTGGCCCCGCGCAGCGCGATTTCCGCCTTCGTCTCTGCGCCGCGAGCGGCCAGGTGCTGGCGCGTTCGCTCGACCTGCTTGGCGTTAGCGCGCCGCAGTCGATGACGCGCGACTAGATCGTGTAGAAGAAGTCGAGCCCGAGCGAGTTCAGTAGCTGCTGGGCTTCGCTGTTGAGCCGCGTCAGCTCGTCGGTCAGGATCAAGATTCCCATCGCAATTAGAACCGCGCCGGAGATGAAGGTGATCACGAGGTAATGATCACGCAGCCAGCTGAAAGCGACCGTCGCTTTGTCGAAGGCGATCGCCATCAGCAGGAATGGGATCGCGAGGCCGAGCGAGTAGAAGAACAGCAGCAGGCCGCCTTGGCCGACAGTGTCGGCGGTCGAGGCTGCGGCAAGAATTGCCGCCAAAGTCGGGCCAACGCAGGGCGTCCAGGCGACCGCGAAGGCGAGGCCAGCAATCACTGGGCTGCCGGCGCCGGCGCGCGTGATCAGCGCTTCGGGGCGCCAGTCCTTATTGAATTTGGTCACGAACGGCGTCGCCATGAAGAAGGCGCCGAGCAGAATGATTGTCACGCCGGCGATCTTGTTCAGCGTCTGTTGGTTGTCTCGCAGCGCTGAGCCGATCCCGGTCGCCGTCATCCCCAGTGCGACGAACATCACCGTGAATGAGAGGCAGAAGATCAGCGCCGGCAGCAGGATCCGGCTGAGCCGCTTCTCGCCGGCGCGAATCTCAGCGATGCTGGAGCCAGAGATCGCCGAGAGGTAGCCGGGAACGAGCGGCAGCACGCAGGGCGAAATGAAGGAGACGAAGCCGATTGCGAAGGCCGCGAGGATCGTCGTGTCGGCCGCTGCGATTAGAAAGGTCATTAGCGGCCGAAGCGCTTCAGCTCGTCATCAAGGCGGCTTGCGTCCTCGTCATCGAGTGGTGCTTCGTCGCGCTGGCCGCCGCGCCCGCTGCGCCGCCAACGCCGCAGTAGCACGATTCCCAGCAGCAGCAAACCGATCGCTACCGCTAGTGGAACGAGGTAGGCGCTGAGGCTGAAGCCGGAGGCCGGGGGAAGCGCGAGGATCGCCGGGCCGTAGCGCTCGCTCAGCGTCAGCTTGATCTGCTCCTTGCTCTCGCCGCGTGCGATCAGTTTGTTGATCTCGCGGCGGAGTTGGTCGGCGCGCGGCGCTTCGGCGATGTTCAGCGGCACGTTGCAGGTGTCGCACATCACTTCGTCCTCGATGTCGGGGAACGAGACCTGCGCCAGGGCCGGGGTCGCCGGGGCCAGCGCGCAGAGCGCGAGCAGGCAGGCGGCGGAGGCTCTCAGTTTGCCGCTCATCAGCCCTGCTGCTCCGCGCGCTTGATCGCGCCATCAAGGAACTTCTGGTCAAGCTGACCGCGGCCGATCGCGACGATGCGGCCTTTGGCGTCGATCACGAAAGTTTCCGGCAGCTTTGTCGTACCAAAGAGCGGTGCCAGTTTCAGCTCATCGTCGCGCACTGTCGGGTAGTTGATTTCGTAGCGACGCTCGAAGTCGCGCGACTCGTCGGCGAAGTCTTTGTAGCTGGCGCCCAGCACAGTTCCTCGCGTTCCAAGTTGCTTCTGCGCATTGATCAGCACCGGCGCTTCGGCGCGGCACGGTTCGCACCAGGAGGCCCAGAAGTTCAGCACGACGATCTTGCCGCGAAGCTGCGCCAGCGAGACCGATCCCTTGCCGTCTAGCCGCTGCAGCTTTACATCGGCGCCGGGGGCTGGCGGAAGTTGCCCGGCTTTGACCTTGCCGTCGAGCGAGCTATCGGCGCCGGTGTTGGCGACGCCGTAAATCAGCAGAGCAATCAGGCCGCCGGTTAGCAGTACAACGATTGTGGGAATTAGTCGAAAGCGCTTCACGCTTTAGTAAAGGCTAGAGGGCCTCCCGCGCGGGCACGGCGCTCGCCGGTATCCTTGCGCTGATGCGGCGGTAGCTCAGTTGGTAGAGCATCAGCTTCCCAAGCTGAGGGTCGCGAGTTCGAATCTCGTCCGCCGCTCTTGGCTTTTTGCCTCGCGCGCTGAGCGCTGACGCGACAGCTTGGCGCCAGCGGGCGCCAGCGGGCGCCTTTGCGGGCGCATCAGCGGTCTGTGGCCGATTTCACACTCTGGTTCGGCCAATAATCCTGCGATACTGACGCTTAATGGATCCCGCTCGCAAACGCCGCATGAGGATGGTCGTAGCACTCAGTTGCGCGCTGCTGCTTGTTGGCGCTCTTGCTTACACCAGCTTTTCGGCTGCCAGCACCGCTGTCGAGCCAAGCCAGCTTCTGGCGTCAACCAATCCTGGCGAGAGCTACCAGCTGACCGGCAAGGTTGTTGACGGCTCAGTCGTTCGCTCGCGCGAGTCGATTCGTTTTCGCGTCCGCGACCGCACGAACAAGAAGTCGGTCGCCGTCAGCTACGTCGGCGCTGTCCCTGACCCGTTCCGCGAGGGGCGCGAGGTGATCGTCACGGTGCGCTCTGCCGGCGTCGGAGCACCGCCACACTCGTTCGTCGGTGAGAAGGACACGTTGATCACGAAGTGCCCTTCGAAGTTCAAAGAGAGCAAGCCAGGCTCGCCCGTTTCCGGCGCAAAGAAGTCTTAGGGCCAGCGTGGCAACTGTCGGCCAGGCTTGCCTGATCTTCGCGCTAGGTTTCAGCATCTACGGCGCCGCCGCATCGGTGGTCGGTGCCCGTACGGGGCGCGAGGCGTTAGTCCGCTCCGGCCGTCGCTCGCTTTACGCGCTCTTCGCGCTTGCCGCGATCGCCTTCTTGATCACCGAGTTCGCTTTCTTCACCTCTGACTTCCATTTCACGGTCGTCGCTACGCACTCGTCGACGACAACGCCGTGGTATTACCGACTTGCTGCGATGTGGTCTTCGCAGCAGGGTTCGCTGATGCTGTGGTTGACGCTGCTGGCCGGCTGGTCGTCGCTCTGCGTCGTGATGTTGCGTGGCCGCCTGCGCGACGTTGCGCCCTACGCGGTTGCGGTTCTGCTCGGCTTTGGCGCTTTCTTCACCGCTGTGATGCTCTTCAGCGCCTCGCCGTTTACGACCGTTCCGGTTGCGCCGCCGGAAGGGGTCGGGCTCAACCCGCTGCTGCGCCACCCGAGCATGATGATCCACCCGATCATGCTCTATTCGGGCTACACGCTCTTCACGATTCCGTTCGCCTTCGCAGTTGGAGCGCTAATTGTTCGCCGCGTTGATGCAGAGTGGCTACGCGCAACGCGCGTTTACGCACTGGCCGCCTGGCTGGCGCTCGGCGTCGGCATCATCCTTGGCGCTCGCTGGTCTTACGCTGAGCTCGGCTGGGGTGGCTACTGGGCTTGGGATCCGGTCGAAAACGCCGCGCTGCTGCCGTGGCTCACCGGTACCGCCTTCCTCCACTCGGTCAAGATTCAAGAGCGGCGCGGGATGATGAAGGTCTGGAACGCCTCGCTGGTGCTTGCCACCGGCGTTCTGGCAATCCTCGGCACCTTCCTCGTCCGCTCCGGCGTGCTCGATTCAATTCACGCCTTCGTTCAGGAGGGCAGCGGGGTCGCCTGGTTCTTCACGGCGCTGATCGTCGTAATGATCGCCGGCTCGGTCTATCTCGTGATCACGCGGCGCGGCAACGCGCTGAAGAGTGAATCACGGCTCGATTCGTTGCTCTCGCGTGAGTCGGCCTTCCTCGGTAACAACCTCGTGCTGGTGGCGATCGCCTTCGTCGTTCTGTGGGGAACCTTCTTCCCGCTGATCTCGGAGGCGTTGACCGGTCAAAAAGAGGCCGTCGGGCCGCCCTGGTTCGACCAATACACCGTCCCGTTAGTGCTGATTCTTGTTCTGCTCTCCGGAATCGGGCCGGTAATCGCTTGGCGACGAACGAGCTGGTCAAGGCTCTGGCGCAGCATGCGGGCGCCGGCGATCTTGGCGCTGCTGGTGGCGGCCGGTTGCATTATTTGGGATCCAGCAAATGGTGACGTCGGCGCGATCATCATGTTTGTCGTCGGCGCATTCGCGATCGGCATTTCGCTGCAGGAACTCTGGCGCGGCACGCGCGCGCGCCAAGCGATGACGGGGGAGGGGCCGTTCGCGGCTTTCAGGCTCCTCCTTGCCCGCAACCGCGCCCGCTACGGCGGTTTCATCGTCCACATCGGCGTCTCCGTGCTCTTTATTGGGCTGGCCGCCTCGTCGAGCTTCCAGAGCGTCCGCGACGTGCGGCTTAGCGTCGGTCAGCAGACGACGCTCGACGGTTACAACTTCACCTACGCCAAGCCGGTAGCGAAGATTGAAACGCAGGCCGGCAGGCTGGAGCGGATCACGCTCGGCTCGCAGGTTCGAGTAACCAAAGACGGCAAGTTCGTTGCCAATCTCTACCCAAATCGTGGCTACTACCCGGCGGTCGGTTCGATGCTTGGAGCGGTCAGCACCTACTTCGCTGGCGAGTCAACCAGTGAGATCGGCCTCAAGGCCGGAGTGACAGAAGACCTTTGGATCGCTGAATCGCCCGACATCTCGTCGCTAATGCCGGTCGTGCGCCGCGGTGACGCCGTCTTCGAGAAGGCCGCTTCGCAGGGGCTGGAGCCGGAGGCACGATCGATCTTCCTCGCAGCGGCGCTGAACGGACTAACTAGCCGGTATCTGGAAAATCCGCCGCCGGCTCAGTTCAGGGTGCTCGTCTCGCCGATGGTCTTCTGGATCTGGATCGGTTCGATAATCGTCATCATTGGCGCCGTGATCGCGGCTTGGCCAGCAGTTGGGGCGGTGCGTGATCGCGTTCGTGCCCGTCAAGCTGCGCGAGTTGCGGTCGATCTAGGACGCGCGTAGCGCCCCTTCCTTAGTCATGTCGGTAATCGGACCACTGATTGCACTCGTCATCCTCGCACTTGGCCTGTGGTTCGTTGGTCAGCCGTTGCGCTCGCGCGTTGCCGAGCAGGACGACCTCCACGACGAGGGGCGAATCGCCGACCTTGAGGCTGCGCGTGACGCCAAGTACCGCCAGATCCGCGACCTTGAGATGGACTACCGAACCGGCAAGCTCTCCGACGAAGAGTGGCGTTCGATCGATCGCGAACTGCGCGGCGAGGCGGTAGAGGTTCTCCACGAACTCGATCAACTTGTGCCGCCGGAACAGCGCGATGCAGCAGCGCCCGAGCCGCCAGCGGCGCCGCCTGTAGCCGATCCCCGCTAAGATCGCCAGCGATGGCACAGTTCCTTTCAGCAGCAGTCGCGCTCCTTTCGGTCGTCGTGATCTTCTTGATCCTGATGCACTCCGGCAAGGATGCCGGTCTTTCGGGCGCCTTCGGCGTCGGTACCGGTGAGGGCTCGCTCGGCGGCGGCTCGCTCGTTGAACGCAACCTGAACCGCTGGACCGTCGGTCTGACGATCATCTGGGTTCTGGCGATCATCGCGCTCGTCAAAGTCGGCTGAGGCGGCGGCGCAGCCGCGCTGGCTGCGCTTCGCCGCTACCAAGCGGCGCGATAAAGCTCGAGCAGCTCGTCGGCGCCGGCCGGTGGGGGAGTCAGCGCCAGTTCGCTGCGCTGGCTCGCGATCTCAGCGAGCTGCGGCAGGATCGCTTCGTCAACGCCGATCGCCTGCAGCGACT
>JAEMTR010000146.1 GCA_016462245.1 Solirubrobacteraceae bacterium | reverse complement strand
CGCTTTGGTTGCAGACCCTAGAATTTTGATCCTCGATGAAGCGACCTCGAACGTTGACATCCACTCCGAGCTGGCGATCGAGCAGGCGCTGCGCCGGTTGCTCGCCGGGCGGACCTCGATCGTGATTGCGCACCGCCTATCGACGATTCGTCAGGCAAGCCGCATTCTTGTGCTTGACGGCGGCCGGATCGCCGAACAGGGCACGCACGACGAGCTGCTCGCGCTCGGCGGCGTCTACTCGGACCTCTACTCCGACTGGGCCGAACAGGCGAGCGCGGCATGAGCAGCGCCGCCTTCGAATGGCTCGAGCTTGATGGCGGCAGCTTCCAGATGGGCAACCCGCGCGGCGACGGATACCCGCAGGATGGTGAGACGCCGCCGCACCAGATCTCGCTGAGCCCGTTCGCAGCCGCCGCGACAACCGTCACCAACGACCAGTTCGCGCAGTTCGTCGCTGAGACCGATTACACAACCGAGGCCGAGGAATTCGGCTGGTCGTTCGTCTTCACGATGTTTCTGCCGGAGGATTTTGAGCCGACGCGCGCAGTCCAGCGCGCCGAATGGTGGCGCCAAGTCAACGGTGCCGACTGGCGCCACCCGGAAGGCCCGCAGAGCGACATTGGGGAGCGCGGAGATCATCCCGTCGTTCAGGTCAGCTGGAACGATGCTGCAGCATTCTGCGGCTGGGCTGGTGCGCGCCTTCCAACCGAAGCCGAGTGGGAGTACGCAGCGCGTGGCGGACTTGACGGAATGGCCTTCCCGTGGGGCAACGAGCTCGAGCCCGCCGGCAAGCACTTGATGAACGTCTTCCAAGGCGAGTTCCCTGCAGGCAACACTTGCGCCGACGGCTTTGCGGGCACGGCGCCGGTTAAGACGTTCCCTCCCAACAGCTCTGGCCTCTACGAGATGACCGGCAACGTTTGGGAGATGTGCTCCGACTCCTACAGCGCCAGTTCCTACGAGCTCAGCGATGAGCTCGATCCGACCGGCCCGGATATGCCAGACGACGCTCCGCGGGTCCAGCGCGGCGGCTCGTACCTCTGCCACGCCTCGTACTGCAAGCGCTACCGCGTTGACGCGCGCAGCCACAACACTCCCGAGAGCTGCGCCGGCAACCTTGGCTTTCGTGTTGTAAGAAACGACTAGCGCGCGTTACGCTGCTCCAATGTCTGAGCAGCCCGCTGGACGGATCGAAGCGATCTACATCACCGCCGTCTCCGAGGCGCCGATGCTCTCGCTGGAGAGCGTGAGCGCGATCACAGGATGTGGCCTCGAGGGCGACCGCTACTGCATCGACGAACCCGGCCAGAAGAGCTTCGAGAACCTGACGCTGATCGAGCAGGAGGCTTACGACCACCTAGCGACGATCGACCTTGAGCTGCCGACTAACGCACTGCGCCGCAACCTGCTGACGAGCGGCATTGAACTCAACCCGCTGGTCGGCAAAGAGTTCATGGTCGGCGAGGTGCGCTGCCTTGGGACCGAGCTGGCCGATCCATGCAACTACATCCAAGGCCGCACAATGCCGGGCGTCTTGAAGGCAATGGTCGGTCGAGGCGGCCTGCGCTGCCAAATTCTGGACGGCGGCACGATCTCGGTTGGCGACGTAGTCCAATAACCTCGTAGGATCCGATTGATGTCAAACAACACGCCAGTCGCTGCCAGCCCCGACTTCCCATGGACAGAGGGCCTGACCTATAACCAAGCTGTCAAGACCGGGGATCTCGTCTTCACGGCCGGCCAGGGCGGCTTCAAGGCCGACGGCTCTCTCGACAACGACTTCGAAGCCCAGGCGCGCCAAGCGCTAGCCAATGTTGAGGCAGCTCTTCAAGTTTTCGGCGCCGACCTACAAAGCGCCGTCAAGCTGACCGTCTTCCTCGTCGACGCAGACGATTACGGCAAGTTCAAAGAGCTGCGCGAAGAGCTCTTCGACGAGCCCTACCCAGCCTCCACACTGCTGCTCGGCACTCCCGTCTTCCCCGAGATGCTGATCGAAGTTGAGGCCGTGGCATCTCTTAGCGGCCCGCGCGAACCGCTGAACTAGCCGCCGCTGTCAGATTCCCGTCGCCGGCCACGACCGATGGCCCTAGCGATGCGAATTCCCCTTCAGACAGCTTGTCCCAGTTGCGGCTCACGACAGTCGCGGCGAATCGTCTACGGCATGCCGACTGGGAAGACCTTCGAAGCCGCGCAGCGCGGCGAGCTGGCGCTTGGTGGCTGCGTGATCTATCCGGGCAAGCCGTCGCGCGAATGCTGCCAATGCGGCCACCACTTCAGTCGCCTTCGACCGCCTCGCCATTTCGCCAGTAGTGACTGACGGCAATCGCCGTAGTGCAGGCGATGACGCCGACTGTGTTGGCGATCATCATCGCGAGATTGCCGAGCGCGATGCCGTAGGCCAGCCACGCGGCGCCGCCGATCCAGAGCAGCGCTAGAAACGGCATGCTGATGTCGGCCGAACTGCGGCGCTGGTGGGCGCGCATCGCTTGTAGCAAAGGACTGGCGCCCATCAAGATTCCGAGCGTGCCGGCGAGTACCGAGAGCGAAGCTGTGATGTCCATACGGCGAAGGCTACTGGCCGCTGCGCGCGTCAATCAGATCGAGCCACGCGCCGATTAGCAACTGTGCTTGGCTGCCAAGTTCTTCGTGGCGTTCGACTGCGTCGACTAGAAAAGCTTTGCCACCCTCTTCGCCCAGCGTCGCCGTCAGCGCCGCGCTGTACTCCGGCACGCCGGCCCACTGCTCGGCCATCTCAGGAGTGACTTCGAGATGGAACTGGATCCCGTAGGCGGCGTCGCCGTAGCGGAAGGCTTGGTTCGGCGCCGCCGGTGAGCTGGCGAGCAGGACACCGCCTTCGGGCAGATCGAACGTGTCGCCGTGCCACTGAAGCGTTACGAGCGGATCGGCGAGCGCCCCAATGACGGGATCGGCGAGTCCCTCAGCCGTCCGTTGGACCTCGAGCAGCCCTACCTCAGACTCTTGTAGCTGGTAGATGCGGGCGCCAAGCGCGCTGGCCAGCATCTGCACGCCAAGGCATGCGCCGAAGAACGGCTTCCCTGCGCGGACCGCTTCGGCAAGCCAGCGCTTCTCTTCGACGAGCCACGGATGCTCAGCCTCGTCGTTGACGCTCATCGGGCCGCCCATCGCGACGATCCCATCGAACTCACGCCAGTCCGGCAAGGCGTCACCGGTATCGATCTCGACGATCGTTCGCTCTACGTCGCGCCGGTCAAACTCAGCGTTGAACGCGCCGGGCCCTTCGCAGAAGAGATGTTGGACGACAACGAGCCGCATCTTGGCGTTACTCGGTGTTGCCGTTTAGGCCAGGGATCCACTTCGTGCCGGCGAGAGGCACACGCGCCATTGCCGCCGCCTCAATAGTCAGCGCGACGAGGTCTTCGGGCTCGAGGTTGCGGACGTCCGACTTGCCACAGGCGCGGGCAAGAGTCTGCGTCTCAAGCACCATCGCGCGGAGGTAGTTGGCAAGACGGCGGCCGCCTAATTCAGCGTTGAAGCGCTTGCCAAGCTCCTCGTCCTGAGTCGAAATTCCGGCAGGGTCGCGGCCTTCGTGCCAATCGTCGTAGTAGCCGGCTCCACTGCCGAGCTTCTCGTACT
>JAEMTR010000145.1 GCA_016462245.1 Solirubrobacteraceae bacterium | reverse complement strand
TCAGCAGCTCTACTGCTCCGGGCATCGGCTCGCAGCCGTCCTCCAGCGCCACGTAGACAAGCCGGTTCATCTCCTCGACCAGCGCCGGCCCTTCCTCGTCGGGGCGGCCTAGCTCGCGGGCCAGAATCGTCGCCGCGTGCGGGCCTGAGTTGCCGAGCAGGGCGATCTTATGTCCGTCGTTGAATTCGATCCCGTGCGCGGCGAAGAGCTTCTCTTCAGCCTCTGTCCAGAGCTCTTCGCTGTCGAGCGTCAGTCCATCGTTGTCAAAGATCACTGCTGCGGGAAGACTCATCGTTCCATCATCGCGGTTCTCTTGCTGTCGGCGCTCACAGCTCGGCTAGCAGGGCAAGGACCTCTTCGTCATGCGTCTTCGGCGAGACCTTCTCGATCACGTGGCGCACAGTGCCCTTACCGTCAATGATGAACGTCGCTCGCAGCGCGCCCCAGTACTTCTTGCCGTACATCGACTTTTCAGCCCAGACGCCGTACTTCTCGCAGACGGCGTGGTCTTCGTCGGCCAGCAGCGTGAAATTGAGCTTCTGCGCGTCGTGGAACTTCTTGACCTTTGCGACCGAGTCAGGCGAGACGCCGATCACGCGCACGCCCTGCTTCTTGTAGTCCTTAAGGTGGTCGCGGACGCCGCAGGCCTGCGTCGTGCAGCCCGGCGTTGAGGCCTTCGGATAGAAGTAGAGCACGACGGTCTGGCCCTTTAGGTCGCTCAGCGAGAGCTGCTCGCCGTTCTCGTCGGGAAGTTTGAAGGCCGGTGCTTTTTTGCCGCTTGCGATCATCTTCTTCTGCTCCTTGTTGTCGGTCTTCTGATTGAAGCAGGCGCAAGGGGGGTGAAGTTTGCTCGCCTGCGCCTAAGGCGGGGGTGACCCCGATCCGCTCGCTTCTCTTCTCAATCGCCGCGCTGACGACGCTGCTGGCAATGCTGATCTTCGCCACCGGCGCGCACGCCGGTAGTTACGAGGTGCGCGCCTGCGATAGCAGCGGCATCAACCGCTCGTTCGTCGCCGTCGGCTCATCGATGGTCGCCGCCAACGGCTCCTGCGATGCCGTGCCGCTGCTGGGGATGCAGGTCCGCAACGGGCTTGGCAGCGGCACCGCGGGCGCCTTTACGTGGGGGGCGCTAGAGGCCGTCGCTCCGGCCGGTAGCGTGATCACCGGCCTGCGCGCCAGAGCGACCGCATACGACCAGAAAGCCGGCGCCAACCTCGACGGCTGGCGCGCCGGCATCGCCGACGACAGCGGCTACCGCTGGTGCGGAATTCCCTCGCCTTGTGCCTGGGGCGGCGCGCCAAGCCTGCCGATCGCGCTCAACGGACTTTCGACCACGCGGCTGCGCCTGTTGGTGATCTGCGCGCTTGGAAGCGGCTGCCGCCGCAATGCGGTTCAGGCGACGACGACGCTCAGCGACGTGATTCTCCAGATTCGTGATGACCAAGCCCCCGGGATCGGGGCTATGCGCGGAGCGTTGGCATCCGGCGAAAGTTGGGTCACGGGCTCGATCCCTAGCGGGTTCGACGCCAGCGATCCGGCGGGGATTCGAACTGCCAGCGTCAGTGTCGATGGCACGACGGTGGGCGGCGGCGAGCACCACTGCGATCAGTACTCAATGTCGCCCTGCCCAAACGGCGGCGCCGAAACGACGATTGACACGCGACAGCTAAGCGACGGCACCCACAGCGTGCTCGCTCGCGCCGTCGACGCGGCCGGCAACAGCGCCGATCAGCAGGCGCAGATTAGGGTCGACAACACTGCGCCGGTCGTCGCGCGGCCGGAGCGCAGCGGTGGCGGCGGCTGGAGCGCCGACGCCAACCCAGCGCTCGTGGTCGACGCTAGCGACGGCGCCGGTGGCTCAGGCGTGAGGTCGCTTGGCTGGGAGCTTTGCCGCACCGACGGCAGCGAGTGCCGCTCGGGCTCCACCGTTCCTACCGCGGCGCTCAGCCTCAGCTTGCCGGCCGCCGGTGAGTGGCATGCGCGCGTCACCGCCAGCGACGCGCTGCGAGCTGGGCAGCCAAGCGCTTGGTCGCCGCCGCTTCGTTACGACCCAGTAGTTCCAGGCCAGTCGCAGCTTTCAGGCGCTAAGCGCTGGAGCGACGGCCGCGCGCCTGTCGCCGTTCAGCTGAGCCCTGCAGAGGCCGCGCCGCAAGGGCCGTCAGGGATTGCGGGCTATGCGGTGACCCGTGATGGAAGTGCTCCCGGCTCGGCGCCGAGCGTCGGCGGCGAGAAGGCAACTGTCAGCCTTGGCGAGCTGCCGGAAGGGACGACCACCGTCACGGCGCGCGCAATCAGCGGCGCCGCAGTGGCCGCCGGCGAGCTTGGCCGCACCGAAGTCGGGATCGACCGCAGCGCGCCGGCATTAGCGTTGGCGCCCGCGGCCGGCGAGCAGCCGCGCCGCGAGGAGTGGTTCCCGAAGCCAATCGAGCTGCTTGCGAAGGCGACAGATCAGGCCGCGCTCTCCGGGATGACGCCCGCGCCCGAGGCCGAGCCGGCCGAGAACGGCGGCTACGTCGAATACCAGGTCGACGGCGGAGCGCCGCAGCGCGTACGCGGCGCCAGTGCCTCGATCAGCTTGGCTGAGGACGGCATCCATGCCGTCAGCGCCCGCGCCGTCGACGTCGCCGGAAACGCGAGCGCGCCGCAGACTCTCAGCTACCGGATCGACCGCCATCGCCCGACCGGCTCGCTCGTGCGCCCCGAAGCCAATGACCCGCGCCGCCTAACAGCCACCGTTGACGAGGGCTGCATCGCTTCGGCAGTGCTTGAGCTGCGCCGCGTCGGTGAACGCAACTGGGAGTACATCGAAGGCCACGCCGAGTCGCGCGCGGTCTCCGGCCTCGTTCCCGATGATCGCTTGCCGGCTGGCGAGTATCAAGCGCGCTTCCGCGTCGTTGACTGCGCCGGAAACGAGGGGATGGTCACGCAGTTCGCTGACGGCTCGCCCGGCCTGATCACGCTGCCGCTACGGATGCACCCGACGCTGCGCGCAACGCTGCTCGGCGCGAGCGGCGCGGCGAAGGATCAGAAGACCGTTGCGCTTGGAAAAACGGCAACCGTCGAAGGGCTGCTGATCGACAGTCGCGGCCTGCCGATGGTTGGAACCGACGTGGAGCTGCGTGAGCGCGTCGGCAGCGGCGCCTGGCGTTCGCGCGCGGCGCGCACCACGGATGGCGACGGCCGCGTGCGGATCACGATTACGCCTGGCTCGAGCCGGGCGCTGCAGCTAGTCGCCGAGCAGAGCATCACTAGTACCGGCGCAGCCAGCAATTCGCTCCAGCTCGACGTTCCGGCCGTTATCACGATCCACGTCGCTCGCCGCTCACTGCGCAACGGCCAGGCAGCGCGGTTCTCTGGCCGGCTTGCTGGCGGCAACCTGCCGAAGAAGGGCCGCGAGATTGAGCTACAGGGCTACAACCCGCTGCGCCGCGCTTGGCAGCCGGTCAGGACCGAAGGGCTGCGCTGCGACCGTTACGGCCGTTGGCGCTCGAGCTATCGCTTCACAGCGACGATCGGCCGCACAGTCACCTACCGCTTCCGCGTCCGCGTGGCGCCGCGACCCGACCATCCGTTCGCGCAAGGTCACAGCCGCAGCGTTGCGGTCAGAGTTCACGGATAGCGCGG
>JAEMTR010000020.1:4905-14090 GCA_016462245.1 Solirubrobacteraceae bacterium | reverse complement strand
GCTCCATTGCGGCGACGAAGACGTGGTCAAAGCTCAGTCCACGGGTTGAGCCAACTTCAACGACGGCAACTTTGGCCGAGGGGAGCTGCTCGGCGCCAGCGCTCTCGTCGCTCTCGCGCAGCCCTGCGTCGGCGACGGCTACGACGTACTCGGCGAACTCGCGCCCGCTCGCTTGGGGCGAGCGCTCAGCGAAGCGGCCAGCCAGCGCCTCGAAGCGGGCCAGGCAGCGCAGCCCTTCAACGACGTCGGCTTGGGCGGCGAAGAGCTGTTGGCGCCGCAGGCCAAGGCGCTCGATCAGGCGGTGGACGAAACGGTCGGGCCGAAGTTCGTCGAGCGCGCCCGCGGCTTGGCGCTGAAGCTTTAGGAATGCGACGATCCGCTCGCGCGCCTCGGGCGGGATTTGCGGCGACTGGGTCGCTGCTGTTAGTGCGCTGACCATGTCGAGCTTGCGCCGCCGCGCTATCTGCACGCAGCGCGCGAGGTCGACGGCGCGCAGTTCGATCGGTGCTCGCGCCAGCGCGCGAACGGTTGCGCTGGCGTCACCGGGGTTGGTCAGCAGCCGCAGCCAAGCGAGCACGTCTTTTACTTCGCCGCGGCTGAAGAGCTGGTCGCTGGCACCTAGCTGGTGCGGCACGGCGCGCTCGTCGAGCGCGGCGGCAATCGCGCGGCCGTCGCTGCGTAGCGAGCCGACCAGCACAGCGATCGATTCGGCTTTGCTGCCAGCTTGGATTAGCTGCTCGATCTCGCTGGCGATCGCCTGCGCCTGCGCACGCTCGCTGGCGCAGCGCCAGCCGCGGACGTTGCCGCCCGGCTCGCCGGTCAGCGGCGGGCTGAGTCGCTGCTCGAGCACCGCCTGGCCAGCTAGGACGATCTGCTGACGGCAGCGCAGCGATCGCGTTAGTTCGATCCACTCGCCGCCGCTCTGAGCTGAGATCGCGGCGAGGTTCGCTTCGCCGCCGCTGATCTCGTTGGCTGCAGCAGAGTCGGGGTCGGCCACGGCCGTCACGCGATCGAGCTGGGCAGCGGCCGCCAGCATCAGCGTCAATCCCGCGACCGAGAGGCTCTGGGCATCGTCGATCAGAAGTTCGCTGTAGCGGGCGCTGAAGCGTTCCTGTACATCCGGGCGCTTCAGCAGGCTCAGCGCGCCGAAGATCAGGTCGCCTTGGTCGAGCGCGCCCTGCTCGGCCAGCATCGCTTCGTGGCTGGAGTAAAGGGCGGCGAATTCGCGCCCCAGATCGGCGCCGGAGCCCTCGGCCTTCTGCGCCCGCTGCGCGCACTCTTCGGCGCTGATCAGCATCGCCTTCTGTGCATCGATCTGGACGATCAACGAGGCCAGCAGCTTGACTGGCCGGCCAGCGAAGTCGTGTTCGCGCAGCTCAAGTTCGTCGACTCGTTCGATCAGCATTGCCAGGCGGTCGGCGCCGCTGAGCGTTGCGACAAAGGGATCAAGGCCGCTCTCTGGCATCTCGTCGCGCAAGAGCCGCGCTGCGAAGTCGCTGAGGTCGGAGATCGGAAGCTTCGAGAAGCCACGCTCAAGTCGCTGCTCGACGAGGCTACGTAGGTGGTCGGCCGCTGCCGCTGAGGCGCTGATCGCAACGATCGCCTCCGGTTCAATCCCGCGCTCGGCGACCAGCGCTCCGAAGCGCGCCGCAAGCGCCGTCGTCTTGCCGCTGCCAGCGCCGCCCGCCACAACCAGAGCCTTGCCTGCGAACTGAGCGATCCGCTGCTGCTCGTCGGTCAGCTGGAGGGGGCTTTCGGGCACCCCCTTAGGATAAGAGCAAGATGGCTCCTTCGTCAGCGATTCTCAGCTTTGATTGGCTCGAACTTTCCGCTCGCTGCGCGGCCTCTCTCGGCGAACTGCTGGCGGCGACGCCGCAGCGCGACGATCGCGTCGCCGAGACGGGGACGATCGGCGCTGGCGGCGACCGCACGCTGGTGATCGATGAGCAGGCCGAAGAGATCGTCTTCGCTGAGCTAAAGAAGCTCTTTGACGCGGGCGCGCGCTTCACGGCCTTGTCGGAGGAGCGCGGCACGGTTGATTTCGGCAGCGACGAGGCCTTCGTCGTAATCGATCCAATCGACGGCTCGCTCAACGCCAAGCGCGGGCTGCCGGCCTATTCGATCTCGATCGCTGTTGCCGATGGGCCGACGATGGCCGATGTCGGCTTCGGCTTCGTTCACGACTTCGGCAGCGACGAGCAGTGGCACGCGATCCGCGGCGAGGGGGCTTGGCTCAACGGTCAGCGCTTAGCTCCCGTTGCACCGGAGCGGCGCAGCGAAGACGGGCGGCTCGAGGTTGTGCTGGTCGAGGGAGCCTCGCCGTTCAACCTTGCGGCATCAACGCCGGCGCTGATCGCTGGCGCGCACCGCGTCCGCGCCTTTGGTTCGATGGCGATCTCCTGCTGCCAGGTCGCCGCTGGCCGAGCCGATGCGATGGTCTCGCTCTGGAGCTGTAGGCCGGTTGATGTCGCCGCCAGCCAGCTCATCGTTCGTGAGGCAGGTGGGGAGGTCGCATTTCCCGCATCGCCGACCGCTTTGGCGCTGCCATTGGCCGATTCGGATCATGTTTCAGCGATTGTTGCGGCGCCCTCGGCAGCTGCACTAGCCGACGCGCTTTCTTTCCCTGCCCTGTAACCACGGCGCCTGGCGGGCGTATTTAGAGCTAAGAACGAACACCTGTTCGCAAAGCTGCTACTCTATCCGTAAGCTCATTAGTTCTAAGTAATTGAAAGGAAGTAATCAGATGGCAACTACAACTAAGAAGGCAACACCGAAGGCAACACCGAAGCCCCGCGCAAAGGCCAAGACGGCCGCCTCGAAGACTCGTGGCCGCGCAGGTACAAAGCCGAAGGCAACAGCCAAGGCATCCCACTCACGCGTTGAGCGTGCCGCTGACCTTCAGGTCGGCGCCGTTCTCGTCGCACGTGACACGGTCGTTGACGCGATCGAAGAGCTGCGCACGAAGGTCGGCAGCCGTCAGAGTGCTGAGCAGCAGCTGAAGAAGGTCGAGCATCGCGGAAGCGTTGCGCGCACCAAGGCTGAGCACGAGGTCCGCCAGGCCAGCGCGCGCATCGAGCGTGAGATCAAGCGCAACCGCACGCGCATCGAGCGTGAGGTTCGCAACCTGCGTAAGGACGCAGACGAGCAGCTGCGCAACGTGCGCGGCGATGTGACCCGTCAGGCCGACGTCGTCAGCAGCCGCGTTCAGGACGCAGTCGCTCCGATCGTTGACCAGCTTTCAAAGGTCACCGCTTAGAGCAGAAGGCTCGAAGCACCAGTTGTACCGACGGCCCGCCAATGTGCGGGCCGTCGCCGTTTTTGCGTAGTTGGCACTAGTCGCTGGGCGCTCTTTGTCACAATGGAGCAATGCCCACAGACGAGCAGATCCTCAAAGCGCTCGAGGTCGTAATCGACCCTGAGCTGCGCAAGTCAATCGTTGAACTCGGAATGGTCCGCTCGATCGAGCAGTCCGATGACGGCAAAGTCGCCGTAATCGTCTCGTTGACGACCGCTGGCTGCCCGATTCGCAACCACTTCGAAACAGCAGTAGCCGAAGCCGTCGGCCCGCTCGAGGGCGTTACCGGCGTCAGCGTCAGCTTCGACGTTCTCAGCGATACAGAGAAGGGTGAGCTGCAGCGCAAGCTCGGCCGCGGCTCGCTGCCCGAAGGCGCGCTCGCCCAGGTCAGCAACGTCGTCTGCATCGGCTCCGGCAAGGGCGGCGTCGGCAAGTCGACGATCACCGCCAACATCGCCGCTGCGCTGGCGGCCGAAGGCAAGAGCGTCGGAGTCCTCGACGCCGACGTTTGGGGCTACTCAATTCCACGCATGTTCGGCGTTACCGGCCGCCCGCCGGTTTCGCCCGAGCGCAAGATCATTCCACTCGAAGCCGGCGGCGTGAAGATCATGTCGATCGGCTTCTTCGTCGAAGAGGACGCAGCCGTCGTATGGCGTGGGCCAATGCTGCACAAGGCGCTGACGCAGTTCCTTGAGGACGTCGAATGGGGCCAGCTCGACTTCCTGCTCGTCGACCTGCCGCCCGGCACCGGCGACGTCTCGATGACGCTCGCGCAGCTGCTGCCGCAGGCCCAGTTCGTGATCGTCACGACGCCGCAGCAAACCGCGCAGAAGGTCGCGCGCCGCTCGGCCGACATGGCCAACAAGGTCAACCTCGAAGTCGCGGGCGTGATTGAGAACATGGCCGGCTTCGTCACGCCTGACGGCGAGCGCTACCAAATCTTCGGTGAGGGCGGCGGCCAAGAGTTGGCCGATGAGATTCAGGTGCCGCTGATCGCCAAGGTCCCACTGACGATGCCGCTGCGCGAGCAGGCCGACGCCGGCCTGCCGCTCGTAATCAGCGACCCGGATGATCCTGCCGCTCAGGCAATCCGCCAAGCGGCACGCGGACTGATCGCGATCTTCCCGACCGAGCTGCCGATGCTTCAGGCTGATCTGCCGGCCGACGCAGCGGGCGCCGATGACCCCGAGCCGGTCGGCATGACGCTGCCGATGGCTTAAGCGCCCTTGGCGTAGTACTCAGCGTTGATTGCCGAGTACTTCAGCCACTCGTCGGGCAGCTGGTCCTCAGCAAAGCAGGCGTCTACTGGGCAGGCCTCGACGCAGGCATCGCAGTCGATGCATTCTTCGGGATCGATGAAGAGCATTGTGACGCTGTCGTAGTCAGGCTCGTCCGGCGTTGGGTGAATGCAGTCGACTGGGCAGACCTCGACGCAGGAGTTGTCCTTTGTATCGATGCATGGTTCTGCAATTACGTAAGCCATCTTCGGTGATCTAATCCTTTGCTCGTCGAGGTGCCTAGGAGCGCGAACTGTAGCGACCGCTCACGGGCGCGCGCGATACGCTCCTCGCCATGCTGCTCGTCACCGGCGCGACCGGGCTAATCGGATCGGAGCTACTGCCAAGACTGACAGCAGGTGGAGAGCCGGTTCGCTGCCTCGTGCGCGACCCGCGCCGGCTCGGCGCCGAGCGCGTGCGCGTGCAAATTGTTCTAGGTGACTTGGCCGATCACCGCTCATTGGCAAACGCCACGCGCGGCGTCAGTCACGTGGTTCACCTTGCTGCAGCGAGCCATGATCAGGACGGTGGAACTATTGAGGAGCTCGGTTCGATTGCGACTTGGCGACTGATTGAGGCGGCCGAGGCGGCTGGGGTCGAGCGCTTTAGCTACTTCTCGGCGCTCGGGGCGGTCCGCGGCGCGCCGACTCGGCTGCTCCGCGATAAGGCGATCGCTGAGGACGCTGTTGCCTCGGCAAGGATCGCGACGACGACCTTCGCGCTCTCGCTGGCGCACGCCTCGCCCGACCCGCTCTTCACGGCGATCGACGCCTGTTCGCGGGCGGGGGTGATTCCCGTGCCGGGCTCGGGCCGTTACCAGCCGATCTGGGTCTCCGATATAGCCGACGCCTTCATCGCCCAGAGTGCGCTGCCATCTCAGTCCGGTCACCAGAGGGTCGAGCTGGCCGGCCCACAGGCGCTAGACCTGCGCACGATCAGCCGTCTGATCGGCAGCTCGCTCGGTCGCCGCCGGCCGGCCGTCCCGACGAGGCCGGGCTTCGCCAAGACGATGCTTCGCTTGGCTGCCTCTGGCGCTGTCGATCTGCCGATGGCGTGGGACGAGCAGGCACTGCTCGGCGCCGAGATGATTGCTCCCGGAGGCAGCGCCGACGCGCTCGCACTCGGCATCTCACCGCGCCGCTTCAGCGACGTGCTCGGGCTTGACTAGGCAGCGGCGATCGGCGCGCGGCGCCCGGCCCACGGCAACGCGTTCTCAAGCTGAGCGCTGAGCGCCAGCAGCAACCCTTCCGACTCCGGGCGGCCGATGAACTGAACCGCCAGCGGCAGTCCAAGATCATCGTTCTGGTAGAGCGGAACTGAGATCGCCGGCGAACCGGTGGCGTTTGAGATCGCCGTGAACGGGGTGAAGAGGCCGGAGCGAGCGAAGGCTCCCATCGGATCGTCCGAGCAGCTATCGATCGTTCCGAGCGTTACCGGCGGTTCGGCAAGAGCGGGGCAGAGGATCGCGTCGTAATCCTCAGCCCAACTGACGACCATCCGCGCCAGCGCCTGTATCTGAACTTCGGCGCCGAAGCCGATCACGGCGTTGATCTCTTGTGACTGCTGCCAAATAGACCAACTGAGCGGCTCCATCTGGTCCTCGGTGAACTCGCTACCGGTAACCATCTGCGCAAACGCGATCTGAAGCGAGATCATCGGCCCAAACAGCGCTGAGAAAAGTTGCAGCATTCCGGGAACGTTCCATGGCGGGTTGACTTCGATCACCTCGTGGCCAAGCTCGCGCAGCAGCTCGGCTGCATCGTTGACGGCGGTTACTGAGGTCGGGTCGAGCGTTGCTCCCTCGAGCGGCGGTTCGAGAGTCATCGCAATCTTGAGGCCCTTTGGCGTCTCCCGAGCCAGTTCACTGAAGGGCTTCGACGGGGCCGCTGCCCAGTAGGCGTCGCCAGCTTCGTAGCCAGCGAGGATGTCTAGCGCCAATGCCGTCTCTGCCGTTGTGCGCGTCAGCACTCCGTCGATGCCGAGAAACGAGCCACCAACGTCGGGCCCCGATGAGATTCGTCCGCGCTGAGGCTTTAGCCCTACGAGTCCGCAGCAGGCGGCTGGGATTCGCGTCGAGCCGCCGCCGTCGTTGGCGTGGGCGAAAGGCACCATGCCTGAGGCAACTGCGGCAGCCGAGCCGCCGGAGGAGCCGCCCGGTGTGCGATCCGTATCCCAGGGGTTGCGCGACGGGCCAAAGTGGCGCGGCTCTGTCGTCGGCAGGATTCCAAACTCGGGAAGGTTCGTCGTGCCGACGATAATCGCGCCGGCGTCGCGCAAGCGGCGTACTAGGAAGGCGTCGTGGCTGGCGCGAAAGTCGCCCATCACCTCTGCGGCGAAGGTCAACCGTTCGCCTTCGACCGCGCAGTTGTTCTTGATCGCTACCGGCACACCGGCCAGCGGCCGCTGATCGCCGCTCCCCACCTTGGCCGCGTCGGCGCGCGCTTTCTCGTGGAAAATGTCGATGAAGGCGTTGTAGGTCGGGTTCAGCGCGTCGATCCGTTCGAGCGAGCTATCGACCAGTTCGAGAGCGCTTATCTCGCCGCTCTTGACCAACTCTGCGAGCTGATCGATTGGACGGAACATCAACTCTGAATCGGACATCTGAACCTTTCGCCATTGGGTGCTTCGCCAGACTACCCACGAGCGGTGGCAGGCGCATCGCGCAGCGGCCGCAATCGTGAGAAACTTTTAAAGCAGAGAGTCAACCCGTGAAGCATTAGAGAGCGAGCTATATGACTGAGGTTAGTTCCGGACTTGAGGGCGTGGTCGCATTCGAGACAGTGATCGCCGAACCCGATCGCGAGGGTGGCGCACTGCGCTACCGCGGCGTCGACATTGAGGACCTCGTCGGCTTCGTTCCATACGAGAAGGTTTGGGGGCTGCTGGTTGACGGCAGCTTCGAACCTGGCCTCTCGCCGGCTGAGCCGCACCCGCTGATGGTCCGTTCCGGCGATCCGCGCGTCGACGTTCAGTCAGCACTGGCGATGCTCGCACCCGAGTGGGGCTTTGGCCAGCTGCTCGACATCAGCGACGAGCAGGCCCGTAGCGACTTGGCTCGCGCCTCCGTGATGGCGCTCTCGTTCGTTGCCCAGTCGGCCCGCGGCGTTGGCCAGCCGTGGGTTCCGCAGGCGACAATCGATCAAGGCCAAACGATCGCTGAGCGTTTCCTCTTGCGCTGGCGCGGCGAGTGCAATCCCGACCACGCCAAGGCGATCGACGCCTACTGGGTTTCGGCCGCAGAGCACGGAATGAACGCCTCAACCTTTACGGCCCGCGTCGTCGCCTCAACCGGCGCCGATGTTGCCGCTGCGATGTCGAGCGCGGTCGGCGCGCTCAGCGGCCCGCTCCATGGCGGCGCGCCATCACGCGTGCTGACGATGCTTGACGAGGTTGAAGCGAGCGGCGACGCGGACGCCTGGGTCAAGATGGCGCTCGATCGCGGTGACCGCCTGATGGGCTTCGGTCACCGCGTCTACCGCGCCGAGGACCCGCGCGCCCGCGTGCTGCGCCGGACCTCGAAGGAGCTCGGCTCGGAGCGCTTCGAAGTTGCCGAGGCGCTCGAGGAAGCCGCTCTGGCGGAACTCAAAGCGCGCAAGCCGGACCGAGTTCTGGCAACCAACGTAGAGTTTTGGTCGGCGGTCGTGCTCGATTACGCCGAGATTCCGCCCGACATGTTCACCAGCATGTTCACCTGCGCGCGCGTCGCCGGTTGGTCGGCTCACATCATGGAACAGAAGCGTGAGGCGAAGCTGATTCGCCCGTCGGCGGAGTACGTCGGCCCTGGCCCTCGCGGCCGCGACGAAGTCTGATCGCCTGTGGCCACAGATAATGGGATCGAAGTCGAAGGACTCGTTCGAGTCTTTGGCGACGATATTCGCGCAGTTGACGGCGTTGACCTGAGCGTCGCTCCAGGCGAGATCTACGGCTTCCTCGGCCCCAACGGGGCTGGCAAATCAACGATGGTCTTGATGCTCGTCACGCTGCTCCCGCCCACCTCTGGGCGCGCCACTGTGGCGGGCTTTGACGTTGCCAAGCAAGGCCCTGAGGTTCGTGGCCAGATTGGCGCCGCGCTGCAGGAATCTGCGCTCGACGACTTCCTAACCGGCACCGAGCACATGGATCTTCAAGGTGGCTTGCACGGCCTCTCGAAGAACGAACGGCGCACGCGCGGCGCCGAACTGATGGAGCGCGTCGGGCTCAGCGACGCCGCCGGGCGCAAAGTAGGCGGCTACTCGGGTGGCATGAAGCGCAGACTCGACTTAGCGCTGGCGCTGCTGCACCGTCCCTCGGTGCTCTTTCTTGACGAACCGACAACCGGCCTCGATCCGCAGAGTCGCAGCGCGCTCTGGGCCGAGGTCGAGCGGCTCTCACGCGAGGACGGCGTGACCGTCTTCCTCACAACCCAGTACCTCGAAGAGGCAGATGTGCTCGCGGACCGCGTTGGCATCATCGACCACGGCAAGCTAGTCGCCGAGGGAACGCCGACGGCGCTGAAGGCTGGCATTGGCCAAGTTTCGCTCGAGGCGACGCCGGCCAATCCGAACGACCGTGAGGAGCTTGCCGCTGCGCTGGCCCAGTTCGGCGAGCCGGCCGCTGCGTCGCCGAACTGGGCC
>JAEMTR010000020.1:4598-4895 GCA_016462245.1 Solirubrobacteraceae bacterium | reverse complement strand
GCCTAGCTGCGGGCGCCGAGCAGCTCGCCGACGTCGTCCGTGCGCTCGACGCCGACGGGATTGCCGTTGGCGACCTACAGCTCCACCAGCCTTCGCTCGATGACGTGTTCTTGCAGCAGACCGGCCGCTCACTGGAGGGTGAGGAAGAGCAAGAAGAGCCCGCCGCGTGAGCTCTGCACGGCAGTTGGCGCTGATCGGCCACCGCTCAGTCAGCCGCACCTTCCGCCAGCCGGTGCTGGTTGTGCCGGTGATCCTCTTCCCGCTCGTGCTGCTGGCCGTCAACGCTGCCGGCCTCGC
>JAEMTR010000020.1:4231-4588 GCA_016462245.1 Solirubrobacteraceae bacterium | reverse complement strand
AACCCCGGCGAAGCGCTGGGCTGTGCTGGCGGGCGCGACCGCTGGTGGCGCCTCGATCGCCGTCTTCGGCTCGGTCGTTTACCTAGCCATTGGGCTGATTTTTGGCGTTCAGATCGATACCGGCGTCCTCGGCGCCGTGACGCTGCTCGCGCTGGCGATCTACACCGCGCTGGCCTTCGCTGGGATTGGGGCTTGGATAGCCGTCGCGACCGGCTCGCCGCAGGCCGTGCAGGGCGTCTTCCCGCTGCTTTTCGTATTTCTCTTCCTCTCGACGATGAACCTGCCGATCGACTTCATCCAGAAAGATTGGTTCAAAACGATCGCTGAATGGAACCCGCTGAGCTATCTGATTGATGG
>JAEMTR010000020.1:2582-4221 GCA_016462245.1 Solirubrobacteraceae bacterium | reverse complement strand
TGATGGGATGCGCGGCCTCGTTATCGGCGGCTGGGACGCCTCGACGCTGCTGCCAGCCGTCGCCGTCGCGACGGCGATCATGTTCGTCACCTTCGCCGGCGCGGCGCGCTCACTGCGAAAGCGGGTGCAGCGAACATGAGCGGCTCAACGCTTTCAGTTGCAATGGCGGTACTGCGCCGCGTGATGATCCAAACCTTCAAGAACCCGGCGATCATTATTCCCTCGCTGGCGTTTCCGCTGGTCTTCCTGATCGCATTCGCCGGCGGCCTATCAACCGTCGCCAGCGTTCCCGGGTTCTCGTTCAAGGGCGGTTACACGGCGTTTCAGTTCGTCTTCGTCTTCCTTCAGACTGGAGCCTTCGCAGGGATCTTCACCGGCTACCGGATTGCCGAGGACTACGAGAGCGGCTTTGTGCGGCGGCTGCTGATCGCAGCTCCACACAGTCGCGGCATCGTGCTCGGCTTCGTTCTTTCGGGGCTAGCGCGCTTTGCGCTGACCGGCGTGATCCTTTGGGTCATTGCCCTGCTGGCGGGCATGACCGTGCTCGGCAGCCCAATTGAGATCCTTGCGATGTGGCTGCTGGCCGGGCTGCTCTGCATTGCCAGCACGCTTTGGGTGACGGGGCTGGCGTTCCGCTTCCAGTCGGTTGACATCGGCTCGTTCATGCAGACGCCGGTCTTCATCCTGCTCTTCCTCGCGCCGGTCTACGTGCCATTGGCGCTGCTGACCGGCTGGCTCAAGATCGCCGCGAGCGGGAATCCGGTCACGGCGATTCTCGACGCTTCGCGCGGCTTCATTTCCGGCGAGCCGACGAAGGTTGCGCTGGCCTTCGGCTTGGCGCTTGGCCTTGCCGCCTTGATGGGTCTGTGGGCTGGGCTGCAGCTGCGCCGGGCGCAGCGCGGCGTCGCTTAACCGCGGCTGTTACCGGCACCAGGCAGCTGATTGAACGAGCCGGCTTACTGGTAACTTTGTGTCGTGTATTTGGACGAGTACCTGAGCGTGTTCCCGGGCCAAGCCAAGCGTGCCGTTTACCGAGCGGTTTGGAACCCCGACAAGTGGAACCGACAGTTTCTGGTTGCCCGCTTTGCTGACGGCTGGGGTAAGGGGCTCGACGTCGGAGGCAGGGCATCGGAGATGGATGCCCTGTGCCGGAGTACAGAGTTCACCTCGTGCAACCCAAGAGCGCCGACTGATGTATTGCTTGGTGCTGATAGGGCCGACTTGCCGTTCCAAACCGGGAGCTTTGACGTGGTCACAAGCTCGGATGTGATCGAGCACATCCCGCCGGACCTGAGATCGGGACACCTTGAGGAGCTGATTCGTGTTGCCCGCAGTCGCGTAATTGCCTGCTTTCCGTTGGGGAGTGCTCTGCACCTGGAGGCTGAGAAGCGCCTTGCGGCCCAACTTGTGAACCTCGGAGTTCCAGTGCCAGCGTTCCTGTCCGAGCACCTTGACTTCGGCCTCCCCACTCCAGAGGAGGTGAGGCAAATGGTGTCCGTCGCGGAGGGAAGCACCGTTCGGCTCTTCTACCAGGGCGATTTCGCTGAGGGCGACGAGATGCTAACGGCCGCGATGAGGCTCCGGCATCGTCTCGACCCTTGGGCGCTTGGGGCGTTCCTCAGATCTGGCAGGCTTGTAA
>JAEMTR010000020.1:0-2572 GCA_016462245.1 Solirubrobacteraceae bacterium | reverse complement strand
GGTCTTTCTAGTTATCGACCACGAGGGCGCGCGCCCGTGATCGCCTGCTGAAGGATCGCGATGGTGGTTCGGGCCGTCTGTTCCCAAGTGAACCTGTCGGCCCGCGACTTGGCAGCGTCGCCGAGCCTTTCCCGGAGCTGAGCGTCATCCAAGAGCATCCTGACCTGTCCGGTCAGCTCTTTGCTCGATTGTGCCAGCAGGCCCGTTTCATTGTCGATGATGGCTTCGGTGAGTCCCCCAACTGCTATCGCAACTGATGGGGTCCCATATCTCGCCGCCTCGATGACGGTAAGGCCCCACCCCTCGGCTGACGAGGCTGTCACGTTTATCCAGGCTCTCTGTAGGAGTATCGCTCGCTCTTCGTCCGATACGAACCCAAGAAAGCTGACGCGATTTGCGATTCCCAAGTCGTCGGCGAGGTCCCGAAGTGCGCCTTCCTCCTCGCCGCGCCCTGCTATGAGTAGTCGTGCATCAGGAATTTCGGCGATTACCGTGAGGAGTAGATCGACCCGCTTGTAGCGGCGCAGGCGCCCGACGTATACCAGGGTTGGCTGCTCCGATGGAGACGCGTCTGGGGTTGCTGGCACTTCGATGTGGTCGGCTCCGTTGTGGCAAACGGTCACGCTTCTTGGGTCAATTCCTAGCCGCGCCAGATCCCGGCGCACCCCGGCTGACGGGACAATGAAAGGCTGATGTCGGTAAAGGAACCGAAGGGGCGCCTTTTCACCCAGGAACGCCGCAGGCTTTCCCGCGAGACCAAACTCCCTCAGGTACTGATCCTGATGAACGTGGTGAAGCCAAACTGCCCGGGGCCGGTTCCGAGCCCAGACTGAGCTAAGGAAGAAGGCGCCGCTGACAACCTCAAGAATAACATCAGAGGATGGCATTCGCCCTAGGATCCCCGCAGCTCCTGCCGCAATCGGAACGGTCTTATCTGAGGCGATCCGGTGGATGCTCGCACCCCGATCCTCCAGTCTCGCCTTACTTTCGGGGAAAGCGCCGGATATGACCTGGGTTTCAACACCCCACCGTGACCACCACTCGACCTGCTCGCCGAGATTTAGCCCTGATCCGCCTGCCTGAGGGTGCAGCCAGTCCCTCGCAGTGAGAACGAGAATGCTCATTCCCGCCACGTTAGGCTGAGCTTCGCGGTGACTATTCGGCGCGGTTAGCCCCTCTCCCGGAGTCAATTACGCGGTCAGGCTTGGGCCTGACTCCAAATCGGGGGTTCGGCTCCAGAGCTTTGCTTCGGGAAACGACCGACTTGGCCCTATGGGACGAAGGTCCGTAGCGAGTCCGAATCCAGGCCAGGTCCCTTAGAAGTTCGATGGAGGACCGGAAGACGCGCAACTTGGTATCGGGGTGGTTCTTCCAGTTGATTGGGCACTCAACGACTTCGAGCCCCACCATCGTCGCCATCACTAGAAGTTCGATATCGAAGCTGAACCGATTGCGAGTGAGCTTCTCGGCGATCTCGATCGCTGGGCTTTGCGGGAGGAGCTTGAAGCCGCACTGGGTGTCCTTGATGCCCGGCAAGACCGACCATTGGATCAATCGATTGCCAATTCTCGAAATTACGACCCGATGAATCGGCTGGCGGACCTCGATGTTTGCCCCAGTGGCATAACGGGAACCGATAGCCATGGTAGCACCACCCCGCGCTGCCTCAAGAAGCTTAGGAAGCTCCGTTATACGAGCCGAGTTGTCTGCGTCCATCAGCAAAATAAATTCACCCTTTGCTGCCATGATTCCGTCCCGGGTGGCAGCTCCCTTGCCGCCATTTTGCCGCCTAGATAGCACTCTGCTGGATCCGTTGGTGTTCCCCGGGCATGCAACTTCGGCCGTGCGGTCAGAGCTGCCGTCATCAACGACGATCACTTCCCAGAGATACGCTTGGCAATGTAGGAAATCGAAGACGTCCCGAAGCGTGGCCGACAAACGTTCTTCCTCGTTATAAGCCGGAATTACCACCGATACTAAAATTGTTTTCCCCCTCCCATCGTGCAAGGTTAACCACTATCAGCGGCTCCCGCAACGACAAGGGCCCGGCGGTTAAACCGGGCCCTTGGTACGACTCACGCTTGAAGCGTGGGTTACATCATCCCGCCCATGTCTGGCATACCGCCTGGCATTCCGCCACCGGCACTCTCGTCAGGCATCTCGGCGATGATCGCCTCGGTGATCAGGATGTTCTTCGCGATCGAGGCTGCGTTCTGCAGCGCCGAGCGCGTGACCATCGCTGGATCGATTACGCCAGCGGCAACGAGATCAACGATCTCGCCGGTCGCAGCGTTGAGGCCGAAACCGGCCTTTGCCTTAGCCACATCGGCGACAACAACGGAGCCTTCAAGGCCCGAGTTCTCGGCGATCTGACGCAGCGGCTCCTCGACGGCGCGGAGCACGATCTTCACTCCGGTGCGCTCGTCTTCGTCGTCACGCTTGGCAGGATCAACGTTCTTTGAGGCCTGCAGCAGTGCTACGCCGCCGCCGGGAACGATGCCCTCTTCGAGCGCCGCGCGGGTTGCCTGGAGGGCGTCCTCCACGCGGTGCTTCTTCTCCTTCATCTCGGTCT
>JAEMTR010000144.1 GCA_016462245.1 Solirubrobacteraceae bacterium | reverse complement strand
TGGCGCCTCGGGCAGGTTGATGTGGCGATCGGCCTCGCAGGCCTGCAGCCGCTCGATGACTGGCGCGGCCGCAGAGACAGCGAAGGCCGCGCGCTCAGCGCGACGCTGATCGCCGTCGCCGACCAAGCCGCAGCGGCGTCCGACCTCGTCCGCACAAAGGACGGCTCTTGCCCTGCAGTAATCGTTCGTGGCCTCGGCCGTCTGATCAGCGAAGACGACGGCCCTGGCGCCCAGGCGCTGCTGCGGCCAGCGGCCGAAGACCGCTTCCTTTAGCCGCCGAGCGAATCGACGCGCCAACGGCGCGCGCCGCCTGGTGTTTCAACTTCAACCTCGTCCTGCGGCGATGAGCCAAGCAGCGCCTGCGCTACCGGCGATTCGCTGGAAAGCTTGCCTTCAGCCGGCTTCGCTTCGGTTGGGCCGACGATCGTGAAGCTCTGCTTCTTGCCGGATTCGAGGTCCGTAACCGTTACCGGCATTCCGAAGGCGACAACCTTTGCGTCGCCGTCAGCCTCAACTACGACGGCGCTGCGCAAGCGTTCACGCAGACGCAGAATCTTCGTCTCCATGTGTGACTGGTCGTCCTTGGCGATGTGGTACTCAGCGTTCTCCTTCAGGTCGCCCTCTTCGCGCGCTGCCTGAATCCGCTTTGAGAGCTCAGCCCGCTTTGGCCCTTCCAGTTCGGCCAGCTCAGCCTCTAGCGCCTTCAGCCCCTCGGGCGTGATCGCCTGCTGATCATCGGCCAGCCCGGTCACGCCGTCACTGCCTCAGTCGCCGCTTCCAGTGGGTGTTCGTTCTTCACGCCGTAGAGCGTGTCACGTTCGAAGGCTGGACGAGCGGCGCGGTGGGCAGCGGCGATCAGATCCTCAGGCTCCAGGCGCACGCCGTGGTAGCTACCTGCGAGGCGGCTGATGTTCTCCTCCATCAGCGTTCCACCAAGATCATTGACGCCCCAACGCAAAGCTTCGGTTGCCGTTTCGAGCCCCATCTTGACCCAGCTTGCCTGCAGGTTGGGGATCGTCTTGCCGAGCGCAAGGCGGAAAACGGCGGTGTGCTTGAGGTTCTCTTCGCGGCTGATCTCTTCAATTCCGTGCGTGCGACCGAGCAGCGTGTGGAAGGGGATGAATGAAAGCGGCACAAACTCGGTGATCCCGCCTGTGCGCTGCTGCAGCTCGCGAATCACGCGCATGTGCTCGGCCAGCTCCCACGGCTCTTCGATGTGGCCGAACATCACGGTGCTCGTTGAGTAGAGCCCGGCGCGGTGGCTGGCTTCGATGATCTCGACCCAGCGCGCGGCCGGAAGTTTGTTTGGGCTGATCCGCTGGCGCACGCCGTCGTCGAGCACCTCGGCGGCGGTTCCCGGCGTTGAGCCGAGCCCGGCTTCAGCGAGCTGGGCGAAGACCTCAGACGCAGGCAAACCTGAGATGTCGCACATGTGCGCGATCTCCATCGGGCTGTAAGCGTGGAGGTGGAGCTGCGGCGCGGTCTCCTTAGCCAGTCGCAGCCATCCAAGATAATCGTCGAGCTGCCAATCGGGGTGAATTCCGGACTGGATGCAAAGCTCGCTGGCGCCAAACTCAACCGCCTCGCCGATGCGCCGAACGAACTCTTCTTCGTCGAGGTTGTAGGCCTCGGGCGAGCGGCGACTCTGGCCGAAGCCGCAGAAGGCGCAGCCGACGGTGCAGACGTTCGAGATGTTGATGTTGCGATTGATGACAAAGCTGACCTGCTCGCCAACTAGCTCGGCTCGCAGCTCGTCGGCAGCAACGCGGATCTGCTCGATCGCTTCGGGCCGCGTCTCAGCGAAGAGCGCCGTCAGCTCCGGCGCGCTCAGCGCCTCACCGGCGCGCCCCTTCTCGATAGCTGGGCCAACAAGATCAGCGTTGATCGCAAACGGCGGCTCGTTGCGGCCGGAGCCGCCGCGAGGAATGAAGCTCCAGTACTTGGCGCGAATCGTGTCGAGAACGGCGGGGGCCGTCCACTCCGTTCCGATGTACTTCGAGTAGACGCAGAGCCGCTCGGTCAGCGCGACACCGTCTTCAAGCAGTCGCGCTCGGACCTGGTGCGGCGAGGGGAACGGCTGCTCAGGCGAGATGTGGTCGCCGTTCGCCGAGAGACCGCCGAGGTCGGTGGCTCCTGCCGCAACCAGCCGCGGCCAGTGCTCGGAAAGGTTCGGTGGAATCTGCACGCCAACGCCGGGAACATTCTCGCGCGCATAAACGATTAGCTGCTCGAGCTCTTCGATCGAAACCCCGGTCGCCCATTGCGGCAGCTCAGCGCCGCTCGGCTCGCCGATCCCGGTCTCCCAGAAGCGCGTCGCGGCGGCGTCGGCCAGCTCGCCAACGTCCTCGCCGTAATAGGAGTCGTGCGGAACGAAGTTCTGGATGATCAGCTCCTGAATGTGGCCGTGGCGCGCATTCACTTCGGCCAAGGCGTCAAGCGCAGCAAAGCGATCCTCGTGCGACTCACCGATGCCGACGAGGATGCCGCTCGTGAAAGGGATCTTCAGCTCGCCGGCCCATTCGATTAGCTCAAGCCGCCGCGCCGGACTCTTCGTCGGCGAGCCTTGGTGGGCGATCAGATCATCGCGCGTCGATTCGAGCATCAAGCCCTGCGATGCCGTCACTGCGCGCAGCCGCTCCAAATCTTCGCGCGGCACGACGCCGATGTTGGTGTGCGGCAGCAGCCCCCGCTCCAAGGCTCGCTCGCAGGCCCAGACGACATAGGCCGTGAAGTCTTCGTGGCCAAGCTCTTCGAGCTGCGCGGCGACGCCTTCAACGGCCTCTGGCCGCTCGCCGGTAAGGATCAGCAGCTCCTTCGAGTTGCGGCGCACCGCCTGCTCGATAAAGCGATCTACTTCGTCCGGCGTGTGCAGGTGCGGCTGGTGCGTCTTGAAGGCGCAGTACTTGCAGTAGCACTGGCAGCTGCGCGAAAGCGAGAGCGTGAAGTTGCGGGAGAATGTGACTCTGCGGCGCATTGCCAGCTCAGTCTATGCGCCCGCGAGTAGCTTCGTGGCTAGCTCGGCGCCTTCGCGGTTGATCCGCGAGCGCGGCACAACGAGGTCGAATCCGGCCGCCGTCGCCGCCGCTTTGACCTGCGGCTCAACGTGGCTGTAGAAGCCGAGCGTTCGCAGCGAAGCGAGCTCGCCGGCCTGCCCCATCGCTTCAACCAGCTCGACCCCACCGAAGTCGGCGTCGGTTAGGTCGACGACCAGCAGATCGGCGCCGCCCGCGGCGGCGGCGCGGGCGGCGGCCGCGCTAGCGATCAGCTGACAATCAAAGCCGCCCGCAGTCAGCGCCGATTGCAGCTTCGAACCGAACAGCAGGTCGGGAACTGCAGCGATGACCTTTGCCATTGCTACTGGTTGTGGATCCGGCGGAAATCTTCTCGCACGCTCTCCGGCCGCCCCCAAGAGTCGAAGACCGGCGCGCGGCCCGAACGGACGCTGCGGACGACGAACTCGCCGTCGATCCCGGCCTCGTCGAGGAACAGCAGTGAGCGGTGGACGGCCTGTGGCGCTGCGGCGTGGCCAAAGCGGTGCGCGCAGAGAAGCTTCCAGTGCCAATCGTTGTGCGAGTAAGGCTGGGCGTTACAGACGACGAGGAAGGTGGCGGCTTCGACGTAGCGCGACTCGTCGAAGATCCGCAG
>JAEMTR010000019.1 GCA_016462245.1 Solirubrobacteraceae bacterium | reverse complement strand
GGACCCCCCGGTTCCGATATCACCAATTACCTACACAGCAATCCTTACCCATACACGGCCGCCCCAGGGCAGCCAGCCGGCGATTGCGAAGCGGGTCGCGAGAACTACGAGGTGGAGAAGGTTGTGATCGGTAATCCACCCGGCAATGAGGGTTCTGCGGGTGCATTTGAATCGACGGGGGGCGGCAACTAATGGCCTCGTTCGGTCGTAAAGACAAGGGTGATCGCCCGACTGTGCTGCGCAAGGATCGCACCGGCGCCAATCCAATCACGGTCGCGCTAATCGCAATTGTTGTGATTGGACTTATCTGCTACTTCGGCTTCGCGAAGAACAACCCGTTCAGTCAGCCGTTCCAGTTCCAGGCCGTCTTTAGCTCGGCCAATTCGATCCGGCTCAGCTCTCCGGTCAGAATCGCTGGAGTCAACGTCGGCAAGGTCGTCAAAGTTGAAGGTCAAGAAGGCACCAATAATGCGATCGTGACGATGGAAATGCAGGACAGGGGGCTCCCAATCCACAAGGATGCGGAGCTGAAGATTAGGCCGCGAATCTTCCTTGAAGGGAACTTCTTCGTCGACCTCAAGCCGGGGACGCCGCAGGCGCCGACGATCGCCGAAGGTGACACGATTCCGGCCGGTCAGACGGCAATTCCGGTTCAACTTGACCAAGTTCTTACCTCGCTTCAGAAGAGCACGCGAAGGAACCTTCAGGTGCTGCTGATTGAGCTAGGCGCCGGCCTGACCGCTGAGCCAACGGCGGCTGAGAATGCCGAGCAGCCGCCACTGACGCAAGGGAAGACGGCGGCCGAAGCGCTGAACAATTCGCTCAAGTATTCCGAACCGGCGCTGAAGAACAGCGCGCTCGTCAACCAGGCCCTCCAGGGCGTCGAACCGGATGATCTGCCAGGCCTAGTTCGTGGCCTTGCGGCTACCTCGACGAAGCTTGTTGGTAGCGAAGCCCAGCTCGGTGACCTCGTAGTCAACTTCAACACGACGATGGAGGCGATCGCCTCGGAGCAGGACGCTGTTCGCGAGTCAATAGCGCTGCTCGGCCCGACCGTCAAAAACGCTTATGCCAGCCTCGGTTCGCTCAATGAGGCACTGCCGAGCCTCGCTCAGTTCTCGGTTGACTTTGTGCCTGGCGTAGAGCAGACGCAGCCAACGATCGACGCTGTGACCCCGTGGATCGCGCAGGCGACTCCGTTTGTGTCGGAAGCTGAGATGGGTGGTGTGGCCGCCAACCTGCAGCCAACAACCGAGAGTCTGGCTGAGCTGAGTGCAGCGACGATCCCAACGCTTACTCAGACGCTGAACTTCTCGCAGTGCGTTAGCAAGGTCTTGATCCCGACCGGCGACGTCGTCGTTCCCGACGGAGCTTTCACGACCGGCATGTCGAACTCGCAGGAATTCTGGAGCGCCCTCGTTGGCTTCAACGGAGAGTCACAGGCCTTCGACGGAAACGGGCAGATGATCGAGCTGCAGGCTGGTGGTGGGCCAAACCCCGTGACGATCACCGGCGGCAACATCAACGCCAAAGAACCACTCTACGGCAACAGCATCGGCGCTCCGCAGGGAACTAAGCCGGCTTGGACTAGCGGCCAGACGATCCCGTTCAAGCCAAATGAACTCTGCTCAAAGCAGACGCTGCCAGATATCGCGGGCACACCGACAGGGCCGGCTGACTGATCTGATGAGACGCGAGATCCTAAAACACACCCGCGATTTCATCGCACTCGGCGTGATTGCTCTGCTGGCCGTGCTGATCGGCGGCTACATCCTCTCCAACCAGCGCTTCTACCTGCCAGCCTGGGTTCCGATTGTCGGCAGCGACTTCGTTGATTACTACGCCCAGTTCTCGACCGCGCAGGCGGTCACTCCGGGGCAAGGTCAGACGGTGATCGTTGCTGGCGTGACGATCGGTGAGATCGGTGGCGTGACGCTTAAGAACGGCACCGCAATAGTTGAGATGAAGATCCGCGAGAAGTACGCCCGGATTTATAAAGATGCGACCGCGCTGCTGCGCCCCAAGACCGGGCTCAACGACATGGTTATCGAGCTCAATCCAGGCTCAGCGAGCTCCGGCGAGATTGCTCGCGGCGGCACCTTGTCGGTCGCGCGAACGCGGCCGAATGTCAATCCCGATGAAATCCTCGCCGGCCTCGACGCCGACACCCGCGCATACCTGCAGCTGCTCGTGAACGGCGGCGGCGAGGGTCTTAGCGGCAATTCGAAAGAACTTTCAGCGACGCTCAAGCGCTTCGACCCAATCAGCGTCTACTTGGCGCAGATTGGCGAAGAGATGGGTCGCCGTCAGGCCTACATCAAGCAGGGAATTCGCAATTTCCGCCTTCTGACCGAAGAGCTCGGCGCGCGCGATACGCAGCTCGCTCGCTGGGTCCGTTCGTCAAACGACGTCTTCGCCGTCTTCGCCACCCAGCAGAGCAACCTGCGCTCCACGCTGTCGCTCTTGCCGGGAGCGCTTGACGCAACCAACAAGGCGGTTCTTGACAGCGATGCGTTGACTAGTCAGATGGGGCCGGCGCTGAATAAGCTGCAGCCGACCGCGGTCGGCACGGCCGCCTCGCTGGAGTCGCTCCAGCTATTTGCCGAGGCGACGACGCCGGTGCTTGAAGATCAACTGCGCCCGTTCACCGCGGAGGCGGGGCCGACGGTTGCAGCGCTGAGGCCGGCCGCCGCCGATCTCGCCGCAACGGCGCCGCAGCTCGACACAACTTTCTCCGTCCTCAACACTCTGACCAACGAGCTGGCCTACAACCCTCCGGGGGCGCAGGAGGGTTACCTCTACTGGTTGGCTTGGGGCAACCACCTGACGGCCAACATGCTGAGCGCGCAGGACTCCGGTGGCCCGATCCGCCGCGGCACGCTCTTTAGCTCCTGCGACGCGCTAACGATCTATGAGGATCTCGGCAAGGGCAACCCTGAGCTTGGAACCCTGATCGAGCTGCTGAACGCGCCGAAGGTCGCCGAGGTTTGCGCCGCGCCTGCTGCCTCAGCGCAGGTGGCGCGTGGTAAGCAGCTTGCTCGCCGCTCGCTCGAGCAGCAGCGAGCGAACACTCCCGGCGCACCGACCGGCCCGGTCAGCGATGCCGGGCAGTCAACAGAACGCCCGCAGGCGCCAGCAGCAAGGTCAGGGGCTAAGGGTGGTGAGAGTCGATGAATAAACAGGCGCCAAGTTTCGCTCGCATCATGACAATGGTTCTGTTCGCGCTCTCTTGTTTCGGGCTGCTCGTATTCCTCTGGGTTGCCTTTGGTGGCCCGACGCCACTGAGGCCCGACGGCTACCAGATTACGGTTCCATTCAAGGAGGCGGGTCAACTAGCCCAGCAGGCCGATGTCCGCATTTCAGGCGTGCGCGTAGGAACCGTCAAGGCGATTGTCACCGACCCGAAGAGCGGAAGTTCGAACGTAACGGTTGAGATGCTGCCGCAGTACTCGCCGGTGGCAACCGACTCGCGCGCGATGCTGCGCGCCAAGTCGTTGCTCGGCGAGACTTACCTCGAGCTGACTCCAGGGAACCCTGATGGCCCGTTTGTAGCCGACAATGGAACGCTGCCGCGCGGCAACATCAAGCCGTCGGTCGAGCTCGACGAGATCTTCCGCGCCTTCGATCCGAAGACGCGCGAGGCGTTCGGTACCTGGCAGCAGCAGCTGGCGATTACCGGCAGCGGCCAAGGGCGCGATCTCAACGACGCTTTCGCGCAGCTCGCCCCACTCGAAGAGCAGGTCTCAAGTTTGGCCAAGGTGCTCAATCGCAACCAGCTTGCATTGAGCGGCCTGGTTCGTGACACCGGCGTCGTGTTCTCGGCCTTGAGCGCCCGTGGCGACCAGCTCGCCAGCTTGATCGTCAACTCCAACCGCGTCTTTTCAACTACAGCCGCGGCCAATCAGCAGCTCGCCGACACCTTCGTCGCGCTTCCAACCTTCCAGCGCGAATCGCGTGAGACGCTGGATCGGCTTGTCGTCTTTGCCGACACGACGAACCCGCTGATCACGCAGCTCCAGCCGGTCGCCAAGCAGCTCGCCCCGACAGCCGCCGCGCTCGAAGCCACGGCGCCCGCACTGAACGAGCTTTTCATCGGCCTTGGTCCTGCGATAAGTGCCGCGAATAAGGGGCTGCCGGCAACTGACGTCTTCCTCGCGCAGACACCACCGCTGCTACAAGCGATCGACCCGCTTGCTGCGAACCTCAACCCGCTCTTCCAATACGTCGGTCAATATCCGAATGAGTTGACGGCGTTCGTCGGTAACGCAGCCGCCGCAACCAATGCGCGCACCGACCTCAATGGCAAGGCGGCTAGATATCTGCGCGTCACGAACGTGCTCAACCCGCGCTCGCTGGCTTCGTATCCACAACGGGTTCAGTCGAGCAGGTCAAACCCCTATCCGCTGCCGCGATCGTTCGACAAGCTCGCGACCGCCAACATGCCAGTTTTCCAGACGACGCCTTGTGCCAGCGGCATCACGGCCGGGCTCTCGGCCAGCGCCGAGGCGGCGCTCGGCTCCGATTACGCTGCGCGCGTCAACGGCTACGCCTTCAACGTCAACAGCCCCGACGGGATCGGCGATCCTGCCAACGTTGCTGCCCCGGCCTGCCCACTGCAGGGACCAGTCTTCGGCAGCGGCTTCTACTTCCCGCAGGTCAATGCGGGAGTCACGACGCCGAAGCTCGTCCCCTGATCCGCTTCGCCCGTTCGGCGCGGGAATTGGCTAGCGGCGGTAATTTGGCTTAATGGTCACTCGCCTGCTAGCGGCAGTAATGGGCTTCGCTGCGCGGCGACCGGTTGCGGTTTCGCTGGCTGTCTTGGCGCTGGCCGTAGTCGGTGCCTTCTTTGCGCTGAAGCTCGAACCTAGCGCCGAGACGGAGACGCTGGTTGGGCGTTCAACGCCCGGCTACGCGGCGACCGAGCTGCTGCACCAGCGCTTCGGAGACGATGCCGTCTACGTCGTTGTGCGCGAGCCCGCGGTGCGGATCGCGCTTGGCGAGGATCTTGGTCGCGTCTTCGGCCTTGAGGGCTGCCTCGCCGGTAATCCGTCTAATCGTGCGGCGCCGCCAGGTGGGAAGTCTGGGCCATGCGCTCGTTTGGCGGCGACGAAACCGGCGAAGGTTGTTTTTGGTCCAGGCACATTCATCAACGAAGCGGTCGGTCAGATCAACGAGCAACTGCGCAGCTTTGCCGCCGCGCAAAAGAGCGAGAGCGCTATCGCCGGGCGCAAGGCCTACCGCGCCGAGCTGGCCGAGAGCTCCGACCCTGCGGCGGCTGAGGCTGCCCGAGCGAAGGCTCGCCAGAAGGTCGATGCGGCTTACTTTCAGCAGCTTGCCGGCCTGGCGCTGCGCTACGGCCTGACGAAAGTTCCAGCGCTCAACGATCCGCAGTTTCTCGCCCGCTTAATTTTTGACAGCACGCGCGCCGCTGGAACTCCCAAGGCACGGTTTGCGACGATCTTCCCAAGTTCGCAGGGGGCGCTAATTCAAGTTCGGTTGCGCAGCGATCTGAGCGAAGCTGAGCGCAAGGCAGCGATCGCCAACATTCGCGCCGCGACCGAGATGAAGCAGTGGGCGCTCTCCGACGGGAGCTACGCGGTGACAGGAGCGCCGGTCTTGATCGGCGAGCTGAGTGATTCAATCTCCAAGTCGATCTTGATCTTGCTGATCGCGGCCGTGATCGTGATGGCACTGGTGCTGGGAATCGTTTTCCGCTCGCGACTGCGACTGCTGCCGCTGGCAATTGCGTTGGTCTCGGTAGCTTTGACCTTTGGCGTGATGGCGCTAAGCGGGATTGGGCTGACGATGGCCTCGATTGCGATCGTTCCAATCTTGATCGGCTTGGCCGTCGATTACGCGATTCAGCTGCAGTCGCGCTTCGACGAGCAGGGTCCGCCGCTTGGCAGTGCGGTCACTGCCGTCGCGGCGCGCGGAGCGCCGACGATTCTTGCCGCCGCGGCAGCCACCGCCGCCGGCTTTCTAATCCTCGTGCTCTCGCCGGTGCCGATGATTCGCGACTTCGGCCTGCTGCTAGTCGTTGGCATTTCGCTGGCGTTGATCTGCGCTCTGACTCTTGGCGTGGCAGTAAGGGCGCTGCTTGAGCGGCGCAGCTCGCCGCCGCCGCGCGCAGTCGCCCGCTTCGGGCTGGCTTGGAACGATGCCGGCGAGCTGATTACCGCGACCGCGGTTTGGCGGTCGGTCGCGGCACGCACGCGCAGCTGGAACGCCGCTGGATTGCGAATTACGACGACAAAGCCGGGCCGCGTTTTGGCTATCGCTGGCGCCTTCGCACTGATCGGATGGGGGCTCGACACGCAGGCCAAGGTTGAATCCGACGTTCAGAAGCTCGTTCCCTCGTCGCTGCCAGCGCTGCGTGATCTGCAGCAGCTACAGAAGGTCAGTGGGGTCGGGGGAGAGGTAAACGTTGTCGTCGAAGCGCAGAACGCTTCCGATCCTGCGGTCGTTGCCTGGATGACCGATTACCAATCGAGGGTTCTAAAGCGACTCAACTACGACCCTCAAGGCGGCTGCCGCGGCTCCGACCTCTGCCCGGCCTTCTCGCTGCCCGATCTGTTCACTACGCCCGATTCGGTCTCCTCACAGCAGCGCGTCGACGCGCTGCTGGGCGCAGTTCCTCCTTATCTAACGCAGAACGTAATTGCCCCCGACCGCAAAACGGCGACGCTAGCTTTTGGCCTTAGGTTGATGAGCCTCGATCGCCAGTTTGCGGTGCTACGCGTGATGGAGAGCGAACTGAATCCTCCGGCCGGCGTTCGCGCGCGCTTAGCGGGGCTGCCGGTTTTGACGGCGGCGGCCAATGATCGACTGGCGTCGCCGCTGCGGCGCGGCCTTTCATTGCTGGCGAGCCTCCTTGCCGTCGGCCTAGTGCTGCTGCTGGCTTTCCGCAGCTGGCGCCGCGCGCTGATCCCACTAGTGCCGATTGCACTGGCGACCGGCTGGTCGGCGCTGATTCTGTTTGCCACACGAATTCCACTGAACCCACTCTCGGTCGTGCTCGGCACGCTCGTGGTCGCGATTGCAACCGAGTTCAGCGTCTTGCTGAGCGAGCGTTATCGCCGTGAACGCGACGACGGGCTCAGCCCGGCCGAGGCGCTCCGGGCAACCTACGCTTCGACCGGAGCAGCGGTAGCCGCTTCGGGAACGACGGCTATCGCTGGCTTCGCCGTGCTTGTGCTCTCCGAGATTCGCATGCTGCGCGACTTCGGCCTTGTGACGGTGATCGACCTAGGCGTCGCTCTGGTCGGCGTGCTGGTCGTCCTGCCGGCCGTTCTGATGCTTGCTGAACGAGGCGAGCTGCGCCGCCGCCTCGGTTGGATCGAACGCCAGCTACCACCGAGCAAATCGGCCTCGTGAGCAGCCAGCCGCCGATAACGCCGAGCCCGCCAGCGCAGGCCAAAACGCGACTTCCAGGCATCTTCCTCGTCGTCGCACTGCTTCTGCTCGTTGCTTACGTCACCTACAACACGGCGACCGGTGAGCGTGGCTCGTCGACCGGGCCGGTGGCCGGCACGGCGATGGTTCAGTTTGCAGCGCCGCTAGTCGATTCCACGCTCGAGGGCGACGTCAACGTGACCCAGCGCGATGGAGCCAGTGGGACGAGCCGAGCTGCCTGCGACCTGCGTGGCTCGGAGATCCTCAACTCCTGCCAACTAGTGCGCGGCAATCCTGCCGCATTGGTCTTCATCAACTCCAGCCAGGGCCGCTGCGCTGAAACGCTCGATCAGGTGATCCGCGCGGCGACTAAGTATCGAGAGCTGCGAGTTGCAGCTGTCGTGATTGCTGGAGAACGATCCGAAGCACAAAGATTGGTTGCCAATCACGGCTGGAAGATCCCTGTGGCCGAGGATCGCGATGGCGCGCTCGCCAATCTCTATGGCGTTGCGGTCTGCCCTCAGATCGTCTACCTGAGGGCCGGGGGAGTAGTTGATGGCGTCAGCGTTGGCGAGGTCAGCGGCGCTGAGCTGAATTCCCGGCTGCGCGCGCTCGAAGGATCGGGCTGAGGTGAGCGGCGAGCTCGCAGCCGAGTTCCCCGGCCTTCGCGCCGGTTGGATTAGCTGCCAGTGCAGCGATCCTCGCTGCGACCCAGGCGTTGGCGAGCGGCTGGCGCTGCTGGCGAGCCGCTTCAATGGTCGTCAGGCGCTTGAGCTGCGCCAGCAGCAGGTCCCTGCCGCTTACCGCAGCTTCTTTCGGCAGGTCGGGCTGGATCCCGAGCAGCAACCAACTCCGATTGAGCAGGCCGTGCTCGGCCGTTTGCTCAGCGGAGGCAATCTGCCGCAGGATCGGATCAGCGACGGGCTGCTGCTGGCGCTGCTCGAAACATCCGTCCCCGTGGTTGCCTTCGAAGCTGGTGCGGTTGCGCCGCCGATCACCATTCGTGGCGCCGAGCACGGAGAACTAGTCACAGATGCTGAGCTAGAACCAGGCGCGCTGATCTTGGCCGACGGGCAGCGGCCGCTGTGCCAACTCTTTTCCGCTCCAGAGCCGCCGCTGGCAGCGGCAGCGGAGAGTGAAAGCCTGCTGCTAGTAGCCGTTGTCGTCCCCGGCGTCAGTGAGATCGCTAGCGACGAGGCACTGACGATCGCTGCCGCTGCAATAAGCGGTGGCTGATCGCCCCTTCTCCGGTTAGACTGCTTCCATGGCAGCGCTTCTAATCGATCAGGGTGTCGGCAGCAATCTCGCTTTCCAGCCTCGGTTGGAGATCGACGAATCCGCCGCGCGGCGCACGCTGCGCGCCCAGATCGCCCAGCTTGACCTTCTTCTTAGCGCCGCTGTCTGCGAAGCCTTCCCAGACCGACTTGAACTGCCTGTTATCCCTGCCCGTGGTCCGCGCGTGCAGAGCCTTGGCGATCTTGAGCTACTGCGCGACAGCTTGATCGGGTCGCTGCGTCAGGCGCGAGAAGCGCTCGCTGCTCGCGAACTCGAGCGAAGCGCTGCTCGCGCGCTGCTCGAGCAGATGCTGGCCGATCCCGCCAAGCACCGTCGCCTACGGATCGCGCAGAGTGAGCTCGGCGTCGGCGGCTGCGGCGTCTGGAGCGTGATGCCACGGCTTGGGCCGATGGGACGACTGCTGGGCTGGTGGCGCGTAAAGCTCTCCTCTGGCTGCCCCTTAGCCACCTGAAAATGGGAAGGCGAAGCCGCAAGCGCGGACTCTCCGATTCACCGGGCGCGAGCAACGGCGAGCCGTCGGCGGCCAAAAAGCCGCTTAAGCCCGACGCCGCTGCTCGTCGTCGCGCGCGCCTTGACGAAGCGCCAAAGCCGCCCTGGGCGCCGGTGCCGCTGACCGAGATCTGCATCTTCGTTGGGATCATCCTGATCGCCGTAGCGCTGCTTGGCGGTTCCCAGCGCGCGCTGCTGATTGGCTTCGGACTGGCGTTGATCTTGATCGCCACGTTGGAGCTCTGTTTGCGCGAGCATCTCGCCGGCTATCGTTCCCATTCGGTATTGGTAGCGGCCTGCTCTGCCATTATTCTGGCTCTGCCGTTAGCGCTGCTGACCGGCCTGTCCAAAGTTCTGCTGCTGGCCGCCGCTGCCGTCACCTTCGGCCTTCTTTGGTGGCTTCTGCGTAGTCTCTTTCGTAGTCGATCAGGAGGAATGTCGTGGCGAGCATGAGTGACCCGCAGTTCCCGGCGCCTTCCGAGGCGGCCGTGCCCGCCGCCTCGCAGCCGATGCGAATTGTCGGTCTCCATCATGCGACGCTGATCTGTAGCGATTTGGAGCGCACGACCGCCTTCTACCGCGACCAGCTGGGATTAGCGCTGCAAGAGGAGGGCGTCAACGCCGATGATCCGGCGACGCGCCACTTCTGGTTTTCTAGCGACCCGCAGGCGAGCGGCTCAGAACCTGCGCTGCGCCTGACCTTCCTTGAGTACCCCGAGATGGCGAAGGCGACGCAAGGAGTGGGCGGCGTCCACCACCTAGCCCTTGCGGTTGCCTCAGCGGCTGAGGTCGAGGCCTGGCGCGACTACCTCCAGCAGCGCGAGATACCAACCACCGAAACCTTCGAGCGCGACAAGCTTCGCTCAGTCTATCTGCGCGACCCCGACGGTCAGATCATCGAGATCGTCGCGCCCAGCGACTGAAATTAGCTCAGGCGCTCGGCAGCGCTGCAGCAAGCGCTTGGCGCTGACGCTCGGTCATTGAACCGATCGTCTTCTGCTCTGAGATCGGAATGCTTTGAAGCAGGCGGCGGCAGCGGGCGCGGCCCCAGCGGCGTTGGCTCGTAATCAGGTCGGAGACGGTCATCGACTGCGCCTCCCACGGCGACTCTACGACGACCTCGGCGGCCAGCGTGTCACCGGCAGCGACGCGACGTTTGAGCTCGGCCCTTGCTAGGCGCACCGTGTTGGCTCGCTCCAGTGCGCGGAGGTGCTGTGGTGCTGTGGCCGTGCTCACCGTTTGTGTCATAGAGGCTCCTTAACGCGCCGATCGGGCGCGCCGAATAGTTCTGGTCAGGACAGTTTCGTTGCGGCCGTAGGGGCCGCTTCGATCAAGTTGTAGTGGGGGCTTCTAGACGACTTCGGCGGGTCACCCTACGGGCCCGACTAGCGCCTCTCACTCCCCCTCCGCGGCCACCAAGCAGCCGACTCCTGCAACCTACGCAATAAACAGTCCAATGGTCAATACGGTGTAACCGATTTGCGCGCTCAGAGCGTGAAAAAGAGTCGATTCAGCGCCGCGCGAAACTACTCAGCGGCGGCTAGTGGTCTTCCGGCCCGGGCAGCGGGCCGTGCTCAATCTCGAAGCTCGCCTTGACCGATTCGAAGGCGGCGAGTGCGCGGTCCAAGGTCTCACGGTCATGGGTTGCCATCACGCTCGTGCGCAGCAGCGCGCCGCTCGGTGGCACAGCGGGGTGTAGGGCGGTGTTGACGAAGACGCCGGCGTCGTAGAGCGCGCGCCAGAGCAGCACAGCCTTCCAGTCATCGCCGACGACGACCGGGACGATCGGCGTGACGATGTTGTCGCCCAGTACTCCAGGCGCGTCGAGCTGGGCTGTTGGCGAACTGAGCTGCTGGGGCGCGACGACGGCAAAGCCAAGTTGCTCCAAGCCGTCGCGGAGGTAGCGGGCGTTATCGAGCACTGCGGAGAAGAGCGGCGGGCCATCCTCTGAGCGAATTATCCGCAGCGCTGCGAGCGCCGCTCCAACCGCCGCTGGCACCGCTGAGGCAGTAAAAAGATAGGCCCGCGCTGAGACGCGCAGATAGTCAATAACATCGGCATTTCCAGCGACAAAGCCGCCGCAGGAGGCCAGCGACTTGGAAAAAGTTCCGGTCCGCAAGTCAACTTGATCTTCGACGCCAAGTAGCTCTGGCGTGCCCGAGCCGCGCGCGCCAAGAACGCCGGCGCCATGCGCGTCGTCTACAAGCAGGCGAGCTCCGTGAGCGGCGCAGAGGGCGGCAATTTGATCGACCGGCGCGATGTCGCCTTCCATCGAGAAGACGCCGTCGACCGCAACGAGAATGCCACCGCCGTCACCGGTCGCGCGCTCCAATGCGCGCTCAAGTTTGTCGATCCGGTTGTGGCGGAAGGCGCGAAGCTTCGCCTTCGACTGAATGCAGCCGTCAAGAATCGAGGCGTGGTCGCCGGAGTCGGCGATTACCGTGTCGCCAGGCCCAAGGATCGTTCCAATCGTTCCGAGGTTGGTCTGGTGGCCGGTCGTGAAGACGAGCGCGTCCTCGGCGCCGATCCACTCAGCGATCTCGCGCTCCAGCTCGATGTGCAGCGGGATCGTCCCGTTCAGTAGGCGCGAGCCGGTCAGGCCGGTGCCGTAAGTCTCGAGCGCCTCGCGGGCGCCGTCGAGCACGCGCTCGTCGCCGGTCAGGCCGAGGTAGTTGTTGGAGCCGAGCATGATTCGCTCGGCGCCTTCCATCGTGACGACCGGCCGCGCCGGCCCGTCGAGCAGGCGGAAATAGGGCAGCAGATCAGCGTCTCGCGCAGCCCGTAGCTGCTGCTCGCGTTCGTGGCCGCGGACTTTGGCGAAAAGATCAACTCGTGTGGTAGGCATATAGGCTGCTGGCAATGAGCGTAGAGATCAGGCCGGTTGAAACGACGGCTGAACGTAAGGAGTTTCTCAAGTTTCCCTACCGTCTTTACGCCAACGAGTCTATCTGGGTTGCGCCGCTGAAGTTTGAACGCGCCCGGCACATCGACCCTAAGCACAACCCGTTCTTCGAGCACGCCGAGGTTCAGTTGTTTCTGGCCTACCGCGATGGCCGCGTCGTTGGCCGAATCTCGGCCCACGTTGACGACAACCTCAACGAGTTTCAGGGCAATACGTGGGGGCTTTTTGGCTTCTTTGAATGTGAGGACGACAGCGAGGCAGCGGCAGCGTTGATCGACGCCGCAGCCGAGTGGAACCGCGAGCGTGGGCGTGACCGAATCGTTGGCCCGATGAGCTTCTCGACCAACGATGAGTGCGGACTGCTGATCGAAGGCTACGAACTGACGCCAATCATCCTCACCGAATGGCACTTCCCTTACTACCGCAAGTTGCTCGAAGAGGCCTGCGGGCTGCGCAAGGCGATGGACACGCTGATGTGGGATCTGCACATCAGCGGCAAGGCCGATGTTCACCCGGCGATTTGGGAGATGGCGGGGAAGGTTGAGAGCGAGCACGGGATCATCTGCCGGCCGATGCGCAAGAAGGAGCTGCAAGCCGAAGTCGGCCGCTTCCTTGAGGTCTACAACGAAGCCTGGGAGCGCAACTGGGGCTTCGTGCCGCTGAATGAGCAAGAGGCTCGCGCCTACGCTGACAATCTCAAGTTTGTGCTCGATGAGAACTGGGCGATGATCGCCGAGAAGGCCGATACCGGCGAGGTCGTCGGCGCTGCCCTCACGCTGCCCGACTTCAACCAGGCGATCAAGGCCGCGGGTAACGGGCGCCTGCTGCCGTTCGGTTGGCTGAAGATTTTGCTCGCGCGTAGGAAGATTGACCGCGTCCGCGTCTTCGCGCTCGGCGTCAAGCGTGATTACCAGCACGCTGGCGTTGCCGCGCGGCTATACGAGATGCACTACGAATCGGCTGAGTCAACACCACAGACCGGCGGCGAGACCGGCTGGATTCTGGAGACGAACAAGGCGATGAACCGTGGCATGGAGGGGATGGGCGGAACCGTCACGCGGCGCTATCGCTTCTATGAACGGCTGCTGATCGAGGGCGCCGAACCGTCGCTGCCGGACGCCGAGGCATTCCCCTGGCGCGAGGATGCGCTGCAAGGAGTTGCCAACGAAGCTACTCTTGCCGATGATGATGCTTGACACCGGAGCAGCTACCAGCGAAGAAAGCCCGAACGAGGAAGAGGTTGACGCTCTCATCGTTAACGAGCTGCGGCCGCTGCCAGCCCGTCGCTCAGCGGCCGAGCTGGTTGCCACGCAGGCCGTCGTTGTTGGAGGCTCATTCGTCGCTGGAGCTGTCGCTTGCGCTGTCGTCTCAAAGCGCCGCAAGAGCAAGGCTGCACGCCGCCGCAAGCGCTCAGGGCAGGGCACGGTCGCCGCTTCGCGCTCGTTCCTGGTCGATGTTCACATGCTGCAGCGCTGAGCGCCGATTGAGGCCCTCTAGGGCGTTGTTTCTGAGCCAAGCCCTTCGCCCGGCAGAAACTCGTTCGTGTAGGCCTGCGCGCTGTCGACAGCGGTCGCCAGCAGCTCGTTGCGCTTCATCCAGTCGGCGAAGGTCTGCCACTGGCTTGGCTCCTGCCAGCCAAACGGCCTGCGCGCCGCGGGGAAGAGGATCGGCAGCGTCGCCGCAACGGTCGCTGCTGCATCGCGCTTGCTGAGCTTCGGTGCGGCCGCGCGTAGAGCCTTGATGCCGGCAGCAGGGTTCGCTTTGGCGGCCTTGGTGCCGCGTTGGAGGGCTCCGATGAAGCGACGGATCATTGCCCCGTTGCGTGAGACAGTTTCGTTACGTGCGACCAGTACGAGCTCGTCGTAGGGCGGAACCCCGGCGCGGTCTACCGGCATCACGCGCGGCCGTTTCTTGGCGAGCCGCAGCTGAACGCCTTCAATGTTCCAGAACGCTCCGAGCGTCGCGTCAACGCGCTTCGAGGTCATCGCGCGGACCAGGTCGAAACCAACGTCAACCTTCTTGACCGAAGTTGTGTCGACCCCCGCGGCCGAGAGGATCTGGTCGAGAAACG
>JAEMTR010000143.1 GCA_016462245.1 Solirubrobacteraceae bacterium | reverse complement strand
GCCTTGATCTCAACCGAAACTGTCTCGGTCAGACTTAGGCCCTGACTTCGGCGGTAGAGCGGGTAGATGACGCAGCCGATTGCGAGCCAGCTGAAGCCAGCGATCGCTACGTCGAGGCGGAGCACCGTAACAACGATGAACGCCAATCCTGTGCCGATCGCGCCGAGGACGGCAAAGACTGGAATGTTGACGCCACCAACGAGCAGGTTCATCGGCCCGCGATATGGCCGCGGGAAGTCGGGGTAGCGGAAACGCAGCTTGATTACAGCGAGGTGCGCAATCGTGAAGCTGAGCATTGCGCCGAAGGCGTAGAGGTTGCCGAGGAAGTCAGCCTGACCGGTCGTGATTGCCACGCAGGCAACGGCGCTGAAGAGAATGATTCCGATCCACGGCGTGCCAAAGCGTGGGTGCAGCTCGCGCAGCTTATTTGGAAGTTGTCGGTGAACCCCCATCGAGTAGACGAGCCGTGAGACGCCGATGATGCCGGCATTGGTGGCGATGAAAAGGATCGTCGCGGCGAGCAGGCCGACATAAATCTCGGCCGCACCTTGGAATATCCCGAGATCAATCTGCTTGACGACGCCGAGCACAGGGTCGCCGGCGTAGCCGCCTTCTTCGCTCGATACGCCGAGTAGCGTTTGGTAACTACCGTCGGGCTGCTTGACGACCGGCAGCGCCGAGAGCGCCACCGCTGGCAGCGCGGCGTAAATCGCAAAGACGGCAATGACGACACGGTTGATCGCCTTCGGAATCGTTACCGCCTCGTCTTTGGCCTCCTCGGCCATGTTCGAGATCGTTTCAATCCCTGTGTAGGCAATCATCGCGACCGGGATCGCGATCAGGAAGTCCTTCCAAGTTGGCGCCACCCCCCACTCGATGTTGTTGATCAGAACATCGGGAGAGAAGACGAGAATGCCGCCGATTAGCACCAGCAGCAGCTGCGTGGCGAAGTCAACGAGGGCCAGCGTGACGTTGACGCCGGTCGATTCCTTGGCGCCAAAGACGTTGATTGTTGCGAGCACAATGACGACGCCGATGCCGAAGATGATGTCGCCTGGGGCCGTTCGCAAAGGCTCCCAGAAGAGCCCGCCGATGTAGTGGGGAACGAAGAAGGCAGAGATCGCGATCGTGATCGTGTAATTGAGCATCTGGCCCCAAGCAGCGAAGAAAGACCAGAACTCGTTGAAGGCGCGGCGCGCGAAGCTCGACGAGCCACCAGCCTCCGGGTACATCGAAGTTGCCTCGGCGTAGCTGCTAGCGGTGAGGAAGAAGATGAAGCCGGCGATGACGAAGACAATTGGCGTCAGGCCGAGCGCGAACGAGGCAACGAGACCAAGTGCGTAATAGATCGACGAACCGACGTTGCCGTAAGCGGTTGAGAAGAGCGCGTTGACCCCCAGCACACGCTGGAGACCATGAAGGCGGCGCCGCGCCATCTACGTCAAAAGCTCATTCATCGTTGAGCGAATTAGTCTATTGCGGCGCGCGGAGCGAGGAAACGCTGAGAACATTCTCTCAGCGGCTCAAAGCGACTCTGCAACGTCCACGAGCGCCTCAGCGAGCACTACTGACGCCTGCTGAAGATCTTGCTCCGTCGTGACCAGCGAAGGTGAGATCGCGACACCGTCGCCAAGCGGCCGCACGAGCACGCCGCGCTGCTTGGCGGCGGCGAAGGTCCGCAGTGGCAGGTCAGGATGGTCGGCGAGCAGCTCTGGCTTGAACGAAACCGCTCCGAGGGCACCGATCCCAGCTCGCGCTTGATCGACGACCTGCCCTGATTCAAGTGGGGCGAGCGCCGCTGCAATCTCGTCTTCGAGCTCGCGGCCGCGCTGAAACAGTCCCTCGTTCTCAAGGATGTCAAGGTTGGCGAGCGCTGCGGCGCAGCAGGTCGGATGGCCGGAGTAGGTCTGCCCGTGGCGGAACCAAAGCCCGTCGCCCTCCCAGAACGGCTCAGCAATCCGGCCGCTGATGACGACGCCGCCGAGCGGCAGGTAGCCGCTCGTGATGCCTTTAGCGAAGACCATCATGTCGGGCCGCAGCTCAAAGCGGTCAACGCCCCACATAGTTCCAAGCCGGCCGAAGGCGGCGACCACGCAGTCGGCGATGAAGAGCGCGCCGTGCTTCGTGCAGAGCGCCGCCAGACCTTGGAGATAGCCGGGCGGTACGCGGTGGACGCCACCGGCGGCGATCACTGGTTCAACGAAAACGGCGGCGACCTTGTCGGGGCCGACGCGCTCGAATTCCGCTTCAAGCGCCTCGAGCGAGTCCCACGGGACACTTGATACCGCCGGATCAACCGGCCCCATCCCGACCTGATTGGCCGCGATACCACCAATGCTGGTGCCAATCCCGTGAGTGCCGTGGTAGCCCTGCGTGCGACCGATGATGTGCACCCGCTCTGGCTGCCCAGTCGCGGCGAAATAGCGGCGGGCTAATTTGGCGGCCGTTTCGATCGCGTCGCCGCCACCGAGGCCGAAGAAGATCTTCGCGTCATCGACGATCGGCGCAGCGCTAGCTGCGAGCCGGTCGGCAAGTTCGAGCACTGGCTTGTTCGCGAAGCCGCCGAAGGTTTGATAGGTGGCGAGCGTGTCCATCTGCGCGCGGGCCGCATCGGCGATCTCGTGGCGGCCGTGACCGACGTTGACGCACCAGAGGCTGGCAGTGCCGTCGAAGTACTTATTGCCGTCTACATCCCAAACGTACGCGCCTTCGCCGCGCTCGATAACGAACTCACGGCCCTGAACCTGGGCCATGTCCGCAAACGGATGCCAGAAGCTCGTCTCGCCGGTCAAGAGCTACCCCGCCAGCAGCTAGGTGATGATTGGAATGATCAAAATCGCGACGATATTCGCAACCTTGATCATCGGGTTGATCGCCGGGCCGGCGGTGTCCTTGAACGGATCGCCGACCGTGTCTCCGGTGATCGAAGCAGCGTGGGCCTCTGAGCCCTTACCGCCGAAGGCGCCGTCTTCGATCAGCTTCTTGGCGTTGTCCCAAGCTCCACCACCGGCGGTCATCATCACGGCGAAGAAGAAGCCAACGACGATCACGCCGATCAGCAGGCCGCCGAGCGCCGCAACCGAGATCAGGCCGACGATCGTCGTCAAGACGATTGGGATCAGCGACGGAACGATCATCTCGCGCTGAGCTGATGCCGTCACGATGCTGACGCAGGTGCCGTAATCGGGCTGCTCGGTGCCATCCATGATTCCTGGCTTCTCACGGAACTGGCGGCGAACTTCTTCGACAACCATGCCGCCGGCACGGCCGACGGCCTCCATCGAGAGCGCGGCGAAGAGAGTCACCATCATGCCGCCGATCAGCAGACCCATCAGGATCGCTGGATCATCGATCGGGAAGCTCGTGACGACGCCCTCTGCTGCGAGTTCGGCCTTGAAGCCCGCGAACAGAACGATCGCTGCGAGTACAGCTGAGCCGATCGCGTAACCCTTCGTTACGGCCTTCGTCGTGTTTCCGACCGCGTCGAGCGGATCGGTCACGTTGCGGACCTCTTCCGGCATCTTCGCCATCTCAGCAATGCCGCCAGCGTTGTCGGTGATTGGGCCGAAGGCGTCAAGCGCGACGATCAAACCGGTAAGCGAAAGCTGACCCATCACGGCGACGCCGATTCCGTAGATCCCCTGAACGCCGCCACCGGCGAGCTTCCATGAGCA
>JAEMTR010000018.1 GCA_016462245.1 Solirubrobacteraceae bacterium | reverse complement strand
CCGTGATCCTGCTCCACAGCGACCCGCTGCTCGACCAGCCCAGCTCAGCGCTCTGGCAGCGTGCGCTCGGCAAAGCCAGCACCGTGATCGCCCACGCCGCCTTCCTCACACCGGCCGTGCTCGAGCACGCCAACGTCGTCTTCCCGGCCGAGTCCTACGCCGAGAAGGAAGGAACCGTTGTCCACCCGGACAGCCGCGTTCAGCGCCTGCGCCGCTCGATCGCCCGCCAGGGCGAAACGCGCGCCGAGTGGGCGCTGCTGGCTGAGCTGGCGGCACGGATCGGCAACGACCCGAAGGCCCTGACCTGCTCAATGGTCAGCGCGCGGATCTTCGAACAGGTGCCGTTCTACGCCGGTCTTTCGCTCGACCTGCTCGGCGGCGTTGGGATTCGCTGGAGCGAGCGCGAAGCTGCGGCCTCGTTCCCGAGCGCTCCGGCGGCGCCGTTTACGCTTGACGCGCCACCAGCCGCCGCCTCACCAAACGGCCTTCTGCGGCTCGGCAGCTTCCGCTCGATCTGGGCCTCGCCTGAAGTTGAGGCCTCGCCAGCGCTGGCCTTCCTCCACCCACGCCAGCGCGTTGAGATCTCTCCCGCAGACGCCGAGCGGCTTGGAATCGCCCACGGCGAGAACGTGACCGTCGCCTCGAACGGCGATTCGGTTACCGGCTTGGCTCACATCCGTGCCAGCGCGCCCGATGGGACCGTCTTCCTACAGACCTCAATTCCGGGAGAGAGCGCCGCGCTGCTCGAGGGCCCGTTGGTTGAGGTAAAACGCTCTTGAATATCGACGTTCCCTTCGCGCTCGTCGGTTACATCGAGCCTTGGTGGATGGTGATCATCAAGAGCATCGTTTTTGCTTTGATCGGATTGCAGTTGGTGCCGGTCGTGCTGATGATGGAGCGCAAGATCCTTGGCCGCTTCCAGAACCGCTACGGCCCCAACCGAGTTGGTCTCTACGGCGTGATGACGCCGATCGCCGACATCATCAAGCTGCTCAGTAAGGAGCCGTTCCGCCCGAAGACGGCGATCGGCTGGCTCTTCGAGCTTGCGCCGGTGCTCTCTATCGTGGCCGCCTTCGGCGCGCTAGCGCTGGTTCCCTACGGGCCTGTAGTTGACATCTTCGGCACCGCCACTGGGCTTTACGGAATTGACGTAAGCATCGGCCCGCTGTACGTATTCGCCTTCGGCGCAATCTCTTTCTATTCGGTGATGCTCGGTGGCTGGGCCTCCGGTTCGAAGTACTCGTTCCTTGGCTCGATGCGCGCCGCCGCGCAGCTGATCAGCTACGAGGTGCCGCAGGGGATGGCGCTGATCGGCGTCGTGATCACGGCGCAGACGATGTCGCTTACTGGGATCGTCGAAGCGCAGCAGGGGATGTGGTACATCGTGCCGCAGTTCTTCGGCTTCATCGTCTTCATGGTCGCCAGCTTCGCTGAGACCAACCGCCCGCCGTTCGACCTGATGGAAGCCGACGCCGAGCTAACCGGCGGCTACAACACGGAGTTCGGTGGCAGCAAGTTCACGCTCTACTTCTTCGCCGAATACCTAAACATGATCGTCGTCTCGGGAATTGCGACGGCGCTCTTCCTCGGTGGCTGGCTGCTGCCGTTTGGGATCGACCCGCCGAACTGGGTCGCCCCCTTCATTGTGATCGGCAAGATGCTGGCTTTCGTCACCTTCTTCATCTGGATTCGCGCGACGTTGCCTCGGCTTCGTTACGACCAGCTGATGTCGCTCGGCTGGAAGGTTCTGCTGCCACTGGCGACGCTCAATGCCCTAATAACCGCGATCATTGTGGTCGCCTAGGAGGAGTTTGAAAATGGCCTGGGATCCAGAAAAAGACGTGATTGAAGTAATCCGCGGACCGCAGAAGGCGGGCGGCGCCGGAGGCCTTTACCGTGCCTTCGGCGAGACGCTGCGCGGCCTCAAGACGACCTTCGGTCAGCTGCGGATGGGCGTTGACACGATTCAGTACCCGGAAGAGAAGATCCCCGTCTACCCACGCTTCCGCGGGCGCCATCAGCTCCACCGTTTTGAGGACAGCGGCCTCGAGAAGTGCGTCGGCTGTTCGCTCTGCGCGGCCGCCTGCCCGTCCGACTGCATCCGCGTTGTGGCCGCTGAGAACACGCCCGAGCACCGCGTCTCGGCCGGCGAGCGTTACGCCGCCGTTTATGAGATCAACCTTTCGCGCTGCATCTTCTGCGGTTACTGCGAGATTGCCTGCCCGTTCGACGCGATCACGATGGGCCATGAGTACGAGCTCTCCGACGCCAACCGTTCGGACTTGATCTTCACGAAGGAAATGCTGCTGGCCGAGCCGCTAGAGCGCACGCCGCTGAGGGCCGAAGGTGAGTAGCCGTAAGCGACGATGACCTTCCTCTTCTTCTTCATCTTTGCTGGATTTGCGCTGGCCGGAGCGGCCGGCGTCGTCATGCTGCGCAACCCGTTTTACTGCGTTCTTTCGCTTGTCGTCCACTTGATCTCATTGGCCTTGCTCTTCCTGCTGCTCGAAGCTCAGTTCGTCGCGGTTGCGCAGATCGTCGTTTATGCCGGCGCCGTGATGGTGCTTTACGTATTCGTCGTCGCCTACGTCGGTGGCGGCGACAAACCGGATCAACTTTGGAGCGCCAGCCCACGCCAGAAAGCGCTGGCAATCGGCTTCGCTTCGCTGATCTTTATCGAGCTAGCAATTGCGATTCTTGGCACGGCGCTGAGCTCGCTTGGCACCGAAGGCGCAACGCTTTCGGCCACTTACGGCTCGCCGGCCGAGATTGGCGAGCTGCTGCTGACCGATTACCTGCTGGCCTTTGAGCTGGCTTCAATGCTGCTGCTGGTAGCAGCGATCGGCGCCGTTGCGCTGGCTGGCAGGCGCGGCGGCATCGCCGAAGACGAGAGCAACCTTTCACCCCGCCATGGCGCCGTTCACACGCCAAGCCCGGCCGCTACCGGTTCGATGGCCGAGGGCGTATCCGGCTATGGAGTCACGACTCCGCTGCCCGATCCGCAGTTCGAAGGGCGCGAGCTGCAGCAGCCAGCGCGCGCGGCCGCTGAGGACGACCGATGAGCGTCAACTGGTACCTACTCGTCTCGGCGATGATCTTCACGCTAGGCGCTGCCGGCGTGATGGTTCGCCGCAACCCGCTCGTGGTTCTGCTCTGCCTCGAGCTGATGCTGAACGCCGGCAACTTGGCGCTGATTGGCTTCTCGCGGATGTGGGGCACCGGCGCTGGTGAGATCTTCGCGATCGTCGTGATGGTGATCGCCGCCTGCGAGGTCGCTATCGGCCTGGGCATCATCGTCGCGCTCTACCGCCGCCGCTTGCCGGTCGATGTTGACGAGCTGACGGAGCTGCACGGGTGAGCATCTCCGTGACGCCATGGTTGGTACTGGCCTGCCCGTTGGCGGGAATGTTGACGATCGCGCTGCTCGGCAAGAAGCTCTCGCCGCGCGCTGCCGGCACGATCGGCACGCTGGCGATCGCGCTGGCCTTCGTCTTCGCCGTGCTGACGCTAATCAAGCTGCAGGCGCTGCCCCACGATGCGCGCGTCGAAACCACTGCGCTTTGGGATCTCGTCAACGTTGACGGCGTAAAAGTTCAGCTCGGCCTTTACGTCGATCCGCTCTCGACCTTCATGATCCTCGTCGTGACCGGCGTCTCGACGCTGATCCACCTCTACTCGGCTGGCTACATGCAGACCGACGCTGGTTACGTTCGCTACTTCTCGTACCTCAACTTCTTCGTCTTCTCGATGTTGCTGTTGGTGCTGGCCGGCAACATGGTGCTGCTGATCATTGGCTGGGCCTTCGTCGGCGCCGCCTCCTACATGCTGGTCTCCTACTGGTACCGCCGCGACACTGCCACGGCGGCCGGCATCAAGGCCTTCGTGATCAACGTCGTCGGCGATATCGGCCTCGTACTCGGCACGCTCTTCCTCTTCAAGACGATGGGCGTGCTCGACTACGGCCAGCTCTTCTCCGGCGCCCACACAGCCTTCGAGAAGGATGCGCCGGAGCTGGTGATCGCGATGCTTCTGATCCTCGTCGGCGCCTTCGCCAAGTCGGCGCAGATTCCGTTCCAAACTTGGCTCCCCGACGCGATGGAAGGCCCAACACCGGTCAGCTCGCTGATCCACGCCGCCACAATGGTCACCGCAGGCGTCTATCTGATCGGTCGCCTCCACGTGCTCTTCGAGTGGGCTCCAACAGCGGCCGCGGTCGGCGCGATCGTCGGCGCTTTGACGCTGCTGATCGCCGGCAGCATCGGCCTTGTGATGACCGACCTCAAGCGCGTGATCGCCTACTCGACGATGTCGCAGATCGGTTACATGATCATGGGCGTCAGCGCCGCCGCCTACGTCGGCGGCTTCTTCCACATGATGACCCACGCCTTCTTCAAGGCGCTGCTGTTCATGGCCGCCGGCTCGGTGATCTCGGCGATGGGCGGCAACCAGTCGCTCAACAACATGAGCGGCTTCCGCAAAGCCTTGCCGTTCACGTTCGGCTGCTTCCTTGCCGGCGGCTTCGCGCTCTCGGCCTTCCCACTCTTCTCCGGCTTCTTCTCGAAGGACACGCTGCTGTTTGAAGTGGGCGCGCGTGGCGGCTGGTACTGGGGTCTCTACGTCGCCGGTTACATCGGCGCTGCCTTCACCGTCTTCTACACCTGGCGGATGATTTACCGCGCCTTCTGGGGCGAGCCCTGCAAGGAAGCTCAGGTAGTGATCGAGACCGGCCACGCCTACCACCCGGCCGAGCACACCAACCCGCACACCGGCGATGAGGACGACCCGTCAACGCAGGAGGTCGAGGATTCCGAGGTTGGCTTCCCCGGCAAGGAGCACAAGTACGCCGAGACGACCTGGCAGATGCGCTACGCGATGATCCCGCTCGCGATCCTTGCCGTCATCGCAGGAGTGATCCAGCTTCCGTTTGGGGTTACGAATGTGCTGAGCAGCTTCCTCGAGCCGACCTTCGCCAACACGATCGTCGACTACGAGCCTGATAACTCCGGCCTCGAGGCTTTCGGCCTGGCCCTCTCGTCGGTGATCGCGATCGTCAGCCTTGCCTGCGCCTACTGGATCTGGGTCCGCAAGCCAGGCACCTCGGCCGCGATTCAGGCCCGCCTTCCGTGGCTCCACAAGCTCTTCATCAACAAGTGGTACTTCGACCAGTTCTACTCGATCTTCGTTGTGCGGCCTGTTGTTTGGATCGGTCAGTGGGCACAGGACAGCTTCGAGCGGGTTGTCATCAACGGCGCGCTGATCGGCGGCACGTCGGGCCTCGTTAAGGCCGGTTCGGCGGCCGTTCGGGCGCTCCAAACCGGCCTTATCCGTGCCTACGCGGCGCTCGTGATCGGTGGGCTTTCAGTCGTCCTGCTCTACTTCTTGGTGCGTGGACTGTGACGATCCACCTCTCGATCATCCTTTGGCTCCCTGCCGCTGCGGGGCTGCTCGCATTGCTACTTCCTGGTCGCCTGGCGCGCTGGATCTCACTGCTCGGTTCGCTGCTCGTACTCGCCTACGCAATCACGCTGCTGGTTGACTACGACCGCGCCGCCGGCGGGCTGCAGTACGTAACCGACGTCGTCTGGATTCGCTCGCTCGGGATCCACTACGCGCTCGGCGTCAGCGGCCTCAACCTTGTCTTGCTGGCAACGACGGCGGTTATCTTCACTGCCTCGGCGCTGTGGACGCTCGTTGACGAGCCCGACCACGGCAAGCCGGGCATCTACGCGCTGCTGATGGGGCTCGCTCAGACCGCCGTTATGGGCGCATTCTTCGCTCAGGACCTGATTCTGTTCGTCGTCTTCTTCGACCTGATGCTGGTGCCGTTCTACTTCTTGATCGTGATCTGGGGCGGGCCGGATCGCACCCGTGCGGTGCTGAAGCTCTTCATGTACACGCTCGTCGGCTCGCTGCTAATGCTGGTCGGCGCGGTCACGACCGGCGTGATGGCAGCCAACGGCGGCGAGCCGAGCTTCCTGCTGGCGGAGCTCGCTAAGACGCCGCTTGGCAGCACAGCGCAGGGCTGGATCTTCCTCGCCTTCGCGCTCGCATTCCTGATCAAGATGCCGTCGTTCCCGTTCCACGGCTGGATGCCCGATGGTTATTCGAACATGCCGATCGGCGTGCTGGCAGTATTCACGGCGATCCTCAGCAAGGTTGCCGCCTACGGCTTCCTGCAGATCGCGCTGCCGCTCTTCCCCGACGCCGCGGTCGAGTACCAAGAGCTGATCATGATCGTCGCCGTCGCCTCGATCCTTTACGGATCAGCGATGGCCTTCACGATCGACAGCGCGCGGCTAGTGCTTGGCTATTCATCGATTGCCCAGCTCGGCTTCATCGTGCTTGGAATCTTCGCCTTCGACGGGCGCGGCGCCGACGGCGCGCTGCTGCAGGCAACCAACCACGCGATCGTCGCCGGGGCCTTGATCTTCGTTGTCGCGATGCTGTCGCGGCGCGCAGGCGGCAGCGAGAAGCTCTCTGAGATGGGTGGGATCGCGAAGGGTGCCCCGGCATTTGCCGCCGTCTTCCTCGTCTTCAGCTTCGCGCTGCTGGCAATGCCGGGAACCGCCAACTTCGTCGCTGAGTTCATGATTCTGCTCGGAACGTTCGAAAGCAAGATGACCTTCGCCTTCATCGCGGCTATCGGCGTGGCGCTGGCCGCCTTCTACGCGCTGCGGTTCTACATCAGCGCGATGCACCACCGCGTCGGAGCGAAGGTCAGCTCGTTTGAGCTGACGCCGCGCGAGGGACTGGTAGTCGTGCCGCTGATGCTGGTCGTTATCGCGCTCGCGCTCTACCCACAGTTTGCGCTCAAGCCAGCGCAGGACGGCACCAGTAAGGCGATCAGCGCCGCGCAGCAGGTGCAGTCTTCCGGCTCCGACACGAACGCAACCACGGGCGGACCGACGCCATGAGCTTCTCTCTGGCGGCCGCAGTCCCGGCTGCGCCCGTGATCGACTGGGCTGGGCTCTCGCCGCTACTGGCGCTGCTCGGCGGCGCAATCCTCGCGCTGATTGTTGGCCTCGCCGGCCCGCGCACAATCCGCACTCAGATCGTGCCGCTGATCGCGCTTGCGACCTTCGGCGCCACGATCGGCTGCGTGATCTCACTTTGGGGCCAGAGCATCGTGCTAATCGAAGGTGCGCTGCAGCTTGACCCGCTGACGCTGATCCTGATGCTCGTGATCTGCGGCGGTGGAGTTGTCGCAACGCTGCTGGCTTGGCGCGATCAGGCAGCCGAAGATATTGCTCACGGTGAGTTCTTCTCACTGATGCTGCTGGGCGCGGCAGGGATGTTTGTGCTGATCGCCTCGCGTGACCTCGTCACGACCTTCGTTGGCCTCGAGCTGCTCTCGCTGCCGCTCTACATCCTCTGCGCTGCGCGCGTGCGCGAGGAGCGCTCGCTGGAGGCGGGCCTGAAGTATTTGATCATCGGTTCGGTCGGATCGGCGACCGTTCTTTACGGGTTCGCGCTGCTCTACGGCGCCACCGGCCAGACCGGCTATAGCGAGATCGCGGCCGCAATCGAGGCCAGCAATCTGGCAACCGATCCGCTATTCCTGACCGGCGTGGCGATGTGCACAGTTGGCTTTGCTTTCAAGGCCTCGCTGGCTCCCTTCCATCAATGGACGCCTGACGTTTACGAGGGCGCGCCAACGCCTGTCACGGCCTTCATGTCGGTTGCGACGAAGGCCGCTGCCTTCGGCGCGATCATCCGCCTCTTCGACGTTGCCGTGCGCCCGGCGGCCGAGGCGTGGCAGCCGATCTGGATTGCGATTGCGCTGATTACGATGGTTGTCGGCAACGTCGGCGCGCTGCGTCAGCCGTCGATGAAGCGGATGCTGGCCTACTCATCGATTGCGCAGGCTGGCTACATCCTCGTCGGTTTCGTGCTGATAACCGACCTTGGCGTGCAGGCAATCTGCGCCTATCTCGTGCTTTACAGCCTCGGCAACCTTGCCGCCTTCACGGTCGTGATCGCGCGTGAGCGCGAGACGGCAGAGGGCGACAATATCGCGGCGCTGCGCGGGCTTGGCACTGAGCGGCCGGCGCTGGCGGTAGTGATGACAATCTCAATGTTGAGCCTCGCCGGCATCCCCGCAACGGCCGGCTTCATCGGCAAGTTGCGCCTCGTTGAAGCTGCTGCCGCGGCCGATTATGCCTGGCTGGCCGCCGTGCTGGTGGTTCTCTCGGTGATCTCGATGGCCTACTACCTGCCGGTCGTGGCGACGATCTGGCGCGGCGAAACGCAGCCCGGAACCGACGCTGCCAGCGGCGTGCCGGTGCTCGCCGGTGGCGCCGCCGAGGCCGAGGCCGCGAGCGGCCGCGCTGGCTGGGAGCTGACGCTGGTCGGCGTAGTTCTCGCAGCCGCTGTGATCGTCTTTGGCATCATTCCTCAGCCGGTTTTCAATCTTGTCGCCAGCGCCGCCCGCGGCCTCGGTCTTAGCTAAGCGCCGCAGCCCGAGCGCGCCGCTCGGCGCGCTACGGTTCGCTCCCCGTGGACTACCCGATCGATAGCTTCACCCCGGCCGAAGCGGCCCGCCTAGAGCCCCACTTCACGAACCTCGATCAGCCCGTCTTTGCGCTTGTAAATCTTCCCGAAACGGTCAAGGGCGCGCTCTTCGCGCGCTACTCGCGTTACGACGGCACGCTGCGCCGCCTCTTCCTTGACGAGTTCGCCGAGTCGCTGCCTGAGAGCGGTGGCGACTGGGAGCGCGATGAAGGCAAGCGCGCGGCGGAGCTCTACGACACGATCTTTCTCGGTTATGGGGACGACTCGGTAGCCCAGCTCGGTGGCGCTCACGTGGCCTGTGAGTGGGTCTCGAACGTGATGACGAAGATCCTCCAGCGGCCGCGTATGGCGTCCTACCTAGAACAGTCGACGCGCTACATCCGCTACGACGGCGAGGTGACGGGGCTCGGCTACCGCTACTACCGCGACGCGGCGCTCGGCCCCGAGTACGAGCAGACGATGGACAGCCTCTTTAGTACCTATTCGGCCGCAATACCTGCCGTTTCAGCATGGGCCGCGGGTCAGTTCCCGGCGGCTGACGGCGTCTCTGAGGGTGCTCACGCACGGGCGATTCAAGCGAAGGCGCTTGACCTGCTGCGCGGCCTGCTGCCGGCCAGCTCGCTCTCGCACATGGGAATCTTCGCTTCGGGCCAAAGCTACGAGCAGCTGATCCTCCACCTGCTCGCCCACCCGCTGCCCGAGGCGCGCGACTACGGCCAGATGCTGCTGGCAACGCTCAAGCAGGTGATGCCGAGCTTCGTCTCACGCGTGGAGCGCCCCGACCGCGGCGGCGAGTGGATCGAGTACTTGGAGCAGCGCAGCGCCGCGGGCAACGACTGGGCGAAGCGGCTGGAACTAAGCGGGGGAGACGACGCTGACGGCGGGCCGTCGGTCAAGCTCACTCACGTCGATGGCACGGAGGAGGATCTGCTCTGCGCGCTGATCTTTGAGCAGTCGCGCGCCAGCGAGGCTTCAATCCGCAGCGCCGTCGAGCAGCTCAGCGGCGACGAGCGGGCAGCGATGCTGGCCGACTTCGTCGGTGCGAGGGCAAACCGCCGCCACCGCCCCGGCCGCGGCTTCGAGGCCGTCCGCTACCGCTTTGAGGTCGTCGCCGACTACGGCGCCTTCCGTGACCTCCAGCGCCACCGGATGCTGACCGTGCAGTGGCAGACGCTTGGGCCGGAGCTTGGCGCTGGAGTACCGGACGAGTTGGAGCAAGCCGGCGTTGCCGACGACTACAAGCGCGGCCTTGAAGCCTCGGCCGCCGAGTACCAGCGCCTCGCCGACGGCGGCCAGAGCGACGCCGCGCCTTACGCGCTCTGCCTTGGCTACCGAATCCGCTTCATCCTCGATTGCAACGCGCGTGAGGCGATGCAGCTGATTGAGCTGCGCTCCGGCCGCGAAGGCCACCCAAGCTACCGCGCCGTCGCGCACGAGATGCAGCGCGCAATCGCCCAGCACCACCCGGCGGTCGCGGCCTCGATGGTCCACGTTGACAATCAGGCCGAGCCGCGGCTGGAGCGAATCCTCAGCGAAATGCGCACCGAAGCGCGCAGCGGCTAAGCGAGCTTACTTGCCACTGATCCTGCCAGCCAACGGCAGAACCAGCGAGCGCGGCGCAATCCGGCCGAGTAGCGCCTGAACTTGGTTCGCGATTCCGGGAATCGCGGTGCGGCTGCCGTTCTCCATCGCGTCGATCGCCTGCCGCGCGACCTCTTCGGGCGAGACGAGCGTGAAGTCGGGGAGCGAATCTTCCATCATCGTGCTGCCGGCAACGCTCGCGAATTCGGTCTTGACCGGCCCTGGGCAGAGCGCCGAGCAGCTCACGCCGGTCCCTGACAGCTCGGCGTTCAAGGCCTCCGAGAACGAGAGCACGAAGGCCTTCGTTGCCGCATAGCTGGCAAAGCCGGGCAGCGGCTGGAAGGCGGCTGTTGAGGCGACGTTGAGAATCGCGCCGGTGCCGCGCTCGACCATCCCTGGCAGCACGCGAACGGTCAGGTCATGGACCGCTACGACGTTTAGTTCGACCATCTGGCGCTCGCGGTCGGCTTCGTTCTTCACGAGCTTGCCGCTGATCCCGTAACCGGCGTTATTGCAGAGCCCCGCCAGCGCTGGGCCTGCGCGGAGTCCTTCGATCAATTCGGCGCGGGCGATCGGGTCGCCGAGGTCGCAAGGGATCGCCGTCGCCGTGATCTTGTGCTTCTCCGCCAGTTCAGCGGCCAGCTCTTCAAGGCGGTCGGCGCGGCGCGCGACGAGCGTTACGCCGTGCCCACGCGAAGCGAGCTCGCGAGCCATCTCGGTACCGATCCCCGACGAGGCGCCGGTGATCAGAACGGTGGTTGAAGCGGAAGCGGTCTCTAGAGCCATAGCGCCAGCCTAGCTGAGAAAACGCCGCTACTACTTGCGCTTGCGCTTCTTGCGCAGCTGGCCAGCGGTGTCGGGCTCGCCACTGCCGTTGCTGGCAACGGGCGGCAGCGTTGGTGCTGGCGCCGAATCGGGCGCGTTGCCGGAAGCCTTCTGCGCCCGCGCAGCGGCGATGCTCGGCCACGGCTCGGCCTTGCCGCTAATCCAAGCCGGTGGAATCCTTCCACCAGGCCAGCGCAGAATGAAGATGAAGCCAACCGTCGCCAGCCAGAAGGCGCGCAGTACACCCTGCTGGTCGAGCGGCAGGATGAAGGTTGCGCCAACGATCATCGCCAGCACACCCATGAAGCGAGTCAGTAGGCCAACACGCATTGCGTTCAGGCCGAGCATGACGAAGGCGAAGCCGATCGCAAACGCGCCTAGCTGCCAAACGATCTGCCCGGCCATGAAAGGCCCGCCGGTCAGCGCCTCGGTCGCTTGGAAGTTGTTGCCGCCGTCAAAGCTGGCGATGCCGAAGTAATAGCTCAGCTGCGCCACGGTGCGTCCTACTCCAAAGGCGACCGCGCCAGCGGCTCCCGCTATTAGCGTCAGTTGGCCAAAAGCGGGGTTGCGCGCGCGTGTTGCCTTGAAGAGGAAGACGATTACGCCGAAGATCAGCAGCGAACCGATCCCGTAGAGAACCGTGCCGATGATCGGCATCACAAGGTGGCTGCTGAGCCATTCGGCTTGAAGCGCTATCCGCCCCGGCGGGATTGGATTGCCGGCGATCAGGTCGCGGATCGCGTCGGTCGCCGTGACCGCTTCGTTGTCGAAAGTTGGTAGCCCCGAGAGTCCAAGGCTCGAGAGCGTCGCGCCAATGATCGTCAACAAGCCAGCGGCCCAAGCGCAGGCCGCGGCGCGTTTGCGGTTGGCGTCTTCCCAGGCCAACGTGATCTGGGGATCCTGCGGCGGGCTGGGCGGTGCCTTCTGCGGAAGTAGCGGGCTCATCGGGGGGGAAAGTCTACGCGCCGCGCGGCTCAATCGAGCAGCGCCTCAGCCGCGCCGGCAAGGTCGCCGCCAATCAGCAGTGACGAGTCGCCCAGCAGCGCGTCAAGCTCAGCAGCGATACGCGCTAGCGGAGCTGACGCGGCGGGCGTCGAGAGGATCCGAATTGGGATCGCACAGTCGCGCATTTCGCGGTGCGTTAGGGGCAGGCTTGCGAGCCCGCCGTAGTCGGCGAAGCAGGCGCCGCTGTTTGCCTCAGCGCTCGCCAGTAGCGCCTGATCAGCGTTCGAGCCGAGTAGCGCTCCGATCGCCTGCGCGCGGCTGCCGGCCAGCAGCGCTGCTTCGATCGCGCCGCGCTGGTCGGCAAGTTCGCGCGTTGATTCGACGTCAAGCGAGTAGGCCGGCGGATCAACCAGCAGCGCAGCGCGCACCAGCTCTGGCCGCCGTAAAGAAAGGTCGAGCGCGATAAGTGCGCCAAAGCCAACCCCAACTAGTAGCGCTGGGCTTGCGCCGAGCCCAAGCAGCAAGGCCGCTGCATCCTCGCTCTGCTCCGTCACCGTCGTCGCCAGGTAGGGGTCTGGTGCCTCGCTCGCGCCGTAGCCGCGGCGGTCATAGCCGATCAGGCGGGTGCGTTGCGCCAGCGGTTCGAGCTCTGCGGTGAGCAGTTCGCCGCCACCGCCGATGTCGTGGATAGCCAGCAGCGACTGCCCTTCGCCAGCACTGAAGTAGTGAAGCTGGACTCCTACTCCAGCGGCGATCGGCGTCATCGCTAGAATTACAGCATGGAAGGCCCTGGCGGACTTGGTGACATCTTCGGTGACCCGGACGAGCTTCAGCGCAGGATGGCTGAGTTCGCCGAGCAGATGTCGAGCCAGCAGACGCTCGCGTGGGCCGATAACGCGATCAAACTCGCCGTCGACATGACGGTTGCCGCGATTGGACGCGTAAATGTGCAGGGAACCGGCTCCGAGCAGGCCGAGCAGATTCGCGCCCTAATGGCGACGATCTTCCCTGAGGCCGTCGCGCTGGTGCGTGAAGCGCGTCAGGGCCTGCGCTAGCCGCCGCGAGCAGCTTTCTCTTCGGCGCGGTGCGCCTTGCCGGCTCGCTTCACGTCGCCGAACGAGCGGAAGCCAAAGATTGTCAGCAGCGCGAGGAAGCCGACCGCGATTGAGATTATGGCGATCGCAACCTGCTGGCCTACGGAGTAGGCGGCGACGGTCGCGGCCGTTCCAAAGACCGTCACCAGCAGCGCCTGCTGAACGCCTGCGCCGCCGGGCGTGAATGGCACCAGCGCCGCGACGGCGTTGATGCCTAGCACCAGCATCACGTTGCGGACCGAGCCGCCGATGCCGAAGGCGTCGAGCAGCAGCCAGAAGGCCACGCAGCGAAGCAGCCAGCCGCCGAACTGCACCAGCCAGACCTCGCGCAGGTAGCGGCGCCAATCGGTCAGAATCGTGAAGCCTTGGCGAACGTTGAACCAGAAGGCGACGACGCGGCGCGAAAGGAAAGCGAAGGCGACCAGCGCCGCCAGCGCCAGGCCGGTGACGATGAAGAGCGTCAGCTGCGGATCGGTCGAGAGGAACGAGAGGTCGAGCGTCCCCAGCTTTGGCAGCTCGGGAGTATTCGGGAAGACGCCCTGAGTGAAGGCGAAGGTCAGTACCGGAATTGCGATCGTCAGGTCGAAGATCGACTCAACCACAAAGGCCGCGCCGATCGCCGGGTAGGTCGATTGCGGCACCGAGACCTTGACGAGGAAGAATTTGATGATGTCGCCGCCCCGCGCGGGCACAACGTTGTTAAAGCCGTAGGCGGCGATGTAGGCGCCCCAAATGTTGCGGTATGGGATCCGCTCTTCTGGATAGGCGGCGCCGAGCGTGTTGTAGAGCGCCAGCGCGCGCATCGAGAGATAAAGGATGAAGATCACCATCCCCAGCAGCAGCGGGATTAGCTCAACCTGGGCGAAGCTGTCAACAAAGCTGCCGACCGCTTCATAGATGCGCTGAAATAGGTCGGTTATTGCCGCGATCTTCACTGCTCAAGGGTACGGCTCGCTCCAACGGTTCCCCTCACCGGCCTGTTATCGACCTCAAGCGGCGTCAAGGCCGATCGCAGCGAGCAGCTCTGGATCGGCCAGCGAGCTAAAGACCTGATCCTCCGCGCCAGCAAAATCGGCGTCTTCAAAGGAGGGGATCACGTAGACCGTCATTCCCGCTGCGGCGGCGCTGGCGGCGCCGGGCGGTGAGTCCTCAAGCGCTACGCATTCCCCCGGCGCGGCGCCGAGCCGGCGCGCAGCCTCAAGGTACGGGTCTGGAGCCGGTTTGCCGAGCGGGACGTCCTCGGCCGTGACGATCGTGCCAAAGAAGTGGGCCACATCGGCAGCGGCGATCGCACGATCAACGAAGCCCCGCGGCGAATTGGAGCAGAGCGCCACCGGCACGCCTGCAGCGCCGAGCGCCTTCAGCAGCTCTACTGCTCCGGGCATCGGCTCGCAGCCGTCCTCCAGCGCCACGTA
>JAEMTR010000142.1 GCA_016462245.1 Solirubrobacteraceae bacterium | reverse complement strand
ACGCGCCGGCAGCGAAGTACTTACACCAGGCTTACGAGCATGGTCTGCTCGAACATTCGCTGACAGTCGCGCAGGCAGTTAGTGCCAGCAGCTCAATCTTTTCCGGCATTAATCGCGACATTGCGGTGACTGGGGCGCTGCTGCACGACGTCGGCAAGCTCCAGGCCTACGCCGAGGTCGACGGGATCATCGACCTGACCGACGCCGGCCGCCTGCAGGGAGAGATCCCGCTCGGCTACGCGCTGGTGCGCGACCAGATCGCCGAGATCCCGAGCTTCCCGCCCGAGCTGGCGGCGGCAATCACGCACATCATCCTCAGCCACCACGGCTCACTCGAACACGGCAGTCCGGTCGTGCCGGCAACCCGCGAAGCGACGCTCGTGCACATGATCGACAACCTCGGAGGCCGGCTCGGCAGCTTCGACCGGATTGAAAAAGAGTTGGCGCCGGGAGCGCAGTGGTCAAGCTTCGATCGCGCGATCGGCGGCGGCGCTTACTTCGGCCCAAGCAGCTCAGAAGAGCCGCGCCGCGCCGCAGCCTAAGCGCTGGGCACGCGGCATAACACGCAAAATGGGCGCAAACTGCGGGCAAACTTGGCTCCCCGCCGACAGCTGCTGCGATCGGTCAATAGGGTGACGCGCTGATGGCAAAAGACACCGAAAAGCTGATCCGCCAGCTCTCACTGATCTCGTACCTGATGGCCGAGCGCCGCCCGGTAACGGCGCTTGAGATCCGCCGCGATGTTGAGGGCTACAGCGGAATGAACGAGGATGCATTCGCGCGGCGCTTCTACGCCGACCGCGCCGAGCTCGACTCGCTCGGCATCCAACTGACCGTTGACCGCCCCGCCGACGGAGCCGCCGAGCAGGAGAACTACTCGCTGCGGCCCGAGAACTTCCACCTTCCAGCAATCGAATTCACCGACGATGAACTTGCCGCGCTCCAATTCGCGCTCAGCCTGCTCGACGGCGAATTCGCCTACGCCGAACCGCTACGGCTCGCGCTGCAGCAGATCACCTGGGGTCGCCCAAGCCCGCTCGAGGCGCCGGACCAGCGTTCGCTGGCGCTTGGCATCACGGCCTCAGCCGGCGGCCACGAACTCTCAGGCCGGCTAGCGAAGATCGAAACGGCGATCTTCCGCCACAAAACGATCACCTTCGAGTACTTCACAATCGCCCGCGACGAAGTTGGCTCGCGCAAGGTTGACCCCTACCACCTGCTGTTCCGCGGCAGCCAGTTCTACCTGCTCGGCTACTGCCACGACCGCGAAGCGATCCGCGTCTTCCGCCTAACGCGAATCCAAGGCAAGGTCGCCTACGCAACGAAGGCCGAGCACGACTTCAAGCGCCCCGACGACTTCGATCCACGCGCCTACGCCAAGCGCGCCGACTGGCAGTTTGGCGAGGAGCAGGGCGTCGCAGAGATTCTCGTATCCGAACGGCTGGCCTGGCAGGTCGAACGCCACTTCGGCCGCTTCGGTGAGATCCGCAAGGCCGACAGTGAGAATGAGATGCTCTTCACAACCCCGTACGCCTCGCCGCGAATGGTCATCTCGTTCGTTCTCGGCCTCGGCGAGCACGCTCGCATTGCCGGGCCGCCGGAGCTTGTTGCCGAAACCGAAGAGCGGATCGCCTTAATTCAGCAACGCCACGACGGTGAGATGGAGCTCGCCGACGCGCTCCCAAGCACGACCGCCGACGGTGAGGACGGAGCGGAGGCCGAAGAGATCGATACGCGCCCCGACGTCGCGATCCGGCCCGAGCGCTTCGCACGGCTTGTAACTCTTGCGTCGATCCTGATCAGCTCCGGCCGCGCCGGCGCGACTCTTCAAGCGACCGACGTCTGCGAACAGGTCCAGATCACGCGCGAGGAGCTGGCTGAGGACATCGCCGTGCTCAACGTCGTCAACTTCGGCGGCGGCTCATACGTGCTCTACGCCGAACTGGCCGAGGACGGCACGATCGAAGTCGACCCCGAGCCTTACGCCGACAACTTCGACCGCCCAGCGCGACTACTACCGGTAGAGGCGAAGGCTTTGATCGCCGCGATCGACTTGATCGGCGACCACATGCCGGAAGGAACGCTGACCAGCGCGCGCGAGAAGATCGTCGCCGCGCTCGGCGCCGACCCACTCGAGCAGGGGCTTCAGGTTGCCGACGGCGGCGCCGACGATTCGCAGGTCGCGCGCGTCGTCTCGAAAGCAATTTCGGCAGGCAAGATGCTGAAGCTCGATTACTACAAGCCCAACGAGGATGAGTTCACGGAGCGCGTCGTTGAGCCTTACGCGCTCGTCAACGGTCGCGAGGGCTGGTACGTCGCCTCGTTCGACCCGGAGCGAAACGATGTGCGCCACTTCCGCCTCGATCGTGTGCGCCACGCCTCGGTCAGCCGCAAGCAGTTCAAGCGTCGCCCGGAGGTAAACCCGTCGGCCGACGTTGAGGGCTGGCCAAAGACCGGCGAGCTGCCGGCCTCGAACACGGCGCTGATTTGGATCTCGCCCGAGCGCGCTCGCTGGGCCCGCGAGGAGAGCACCGTCGTCGAAGAGCTCGCCGATGGCGCAGTCCTGATTGAGACGACCTACGCCGGCCGTGACTGGCTCGTGCGCGAGGTACTCAAAGAGGCCGGCGACGCGGCAGTGATCAAGCCGGTCGCAGCGCGCAAGGCAGTACTTAGTGCGGTTCGCAAGCTGCGCACCGCCGCGCGCGCGTAAACTTCTGCTCTATGGCAAGCCGCCGCGAACAGATCCGCATGAGCGACGAAGAAGTTGTCGAATTTCTCGATCAGGAGAAGACGATGATCTGCGCGACCAACGGCGTCAGCGGCTGGCCACACCTGATGCCGCTCTGGTTCGTCGTCCGCAACACTGGCCCCGAGGGAGTCCCTGAGCTGTGGGCCTGGACCTTTGCCAAATCGCAGAAAACGAAGAACCTTGAGCGCGATGCGCGCGCATCGCTGCAGATTGAGGCCGGCGAGGAATACCAAGTGCTGCGCGGCGTGATGTTTGAGACCGAGGTAGTAATCCACCGTGAGGTTGACGACGTGCTGGCGCTCGGGATGGAGATCTTTGCGCGTTACACGCCGGGGCTCGAAGAGGGCCTCAGCGAAGAGGTGACGGAGATGATTCGCGGCCAGGCGGCAAAGCGCGTCGCCTTCCAGTTTGTTGAGCAGCGGCGGGTCAGCTGGGACCACCGCAAGCTCGGCGGCGTCTATTAAGCCCCCACGCGGGTAGCCTGCGGCTAATGGAACAGCTCAAGGGCCTAATTCTCTCCGGCGGCAAAGGCACGCGCCTGCAGCCGATCACCTTCACCAGCGCCAAGCAGCTGGTGCCGGTCGCCAACCGCCCAGTGCTCTTCTACGGGATCGACGCGATGGCCAGCGCCGGGATCAAAGAGATCGGCATCATCATCGCGCCCGAAACCGGCGATGAGATCCGCGAGATGGTCGGTGGCGGTGAGCAGTTCGGCGTCAACGTGACCTTCATCGAGCAAGACGAGCCGGCCGGGCTCGCCCACGCCGTACTGACGGCGGAAGAGTTCCTCGGCTCAGATCCTTTCGTGATGTACCTCGGCGACAACCTGCTGCAGGGTGGGATCAGCGACCTTGTCGAAGCCTTCCGCTCCAGCAGTCCCGACGCGCTGATTCTGCTCACTCCCGTCTCCGACCCTGAGAACTACGGCGTCGCCGAGCTCGACGGCGACCGCGTAA
>JAEMTR010000017.1 GCA_016462245.1 Solirubrobacteraceae bacterium | reverse complement strand
GGCAGAATGGCGTCGGCCAGGGCCGCCTAACTTTGGTTTGGACGCGGATTGCACCCAATGCCTCAAGCACGAAGATGCCGACTGGGTTCAACCCGCGTAACCCAAACAGCCCCGGCTATGTTTGGGGCGACGTTGACCGCGCTGTCTCGGCGCTCGAAGCAAACGGCATTGATGTGTCGATCCTGATTGCTGCGCCGAACCCCTACTGGGCTTCGCTCGTCCCTTCGCGCCGCAGCAACACTTACAAACCGAGCCCTAAGGCGCTAGGAGATTTCGTCTACGCAGTCGCGCAGCGCTACAAGGGCCGGATCAAGAGCTACCTGCCGATGAACGAGCCGAACCTTTGGCAGTACATCACGCCACAGTACGAGTGCAGCGGCTCGTCTGCGAAGAGCTGCACGCTTGCCGGAGCGGCAATCTATCGGGAGCTCTACCGCAGTGCTTATGACTCGGTCAAAGCCGCCGACCCAGCTGCATCTGTTTGGATCGGCGCGCTCGCCCCTCACGGCCGGCCGGGCGTGTCGCCAACACGCTCGTCCCCCGGTCCGCTCGCTTTCTTTAAGGCGATGGCCTGTGTTAAGTCAAATTACGCGGTTGACCGCAAGAGCCCCGGGTGTAAGAGCTACAAGCCACTACTAACCGACGGAATCGCGCACCATCCTCACACCGTCCTGCTCTCGCCGACCGAGCGTGACCCTGGCGACGCGATAACGACAGCAAACATGTCGGACTTGACGAAGATCTTTGATCGCCTCCAATCGGCAGGGCGCGTGCTCAACGGTGGAGCAACCGCGGCAGCGCAGAAGAGTAAGCGTCTTGACGTATTCATCGATGAGTACGGCGTCCAAACAAATCCGCCAGACAAGCTGCAGGGCCTCTCTGTCACAAAGCAGAACGCTTACTACCAAGAGGTCGCTTACATGATGTGGAAAAACCCGCGCGTGAAGCTGCTGGCCTTTTACCTTTGGCAGGACGAGCCTTACACGAAGGAGAAGAGTTGGGCTTGGCAGTCGGGGATGTATTTTGCCAACGGCACGATCAAGCCCTCCGGTAAAAGTTTCCAGCATCCGTTCTGGGTTGACCTTCCGGCAGGGTCAAAGAGCGCGACCGTTTGGGGCCAGGTCCGCGCGAACCTGAGCGGCGCGGTCACGGTCCAAGTCCGCAGCGGTAGCTCGAAAACGTTCAAGACGTTGAAGAATGTCGTTCCCAGCTCCGCCGGTTACTTCGCATTCAAGACGACTGTCTCAGCGAAGCGTTCGTTCCGCTTCCTTTACGGTGGGTCAGCGGAAAGCGCAGGCGGCTCGGTTGTCAGCTCGGATATTCGGACGGTTACGCCGCGCCGCAAGTAGCCCGATGGAGCGACTAGCCAGAGCGCTGCTTCTTGCTTTCGTGGCGCTAGCTGGCAGCTTCGCATTGACGGCCGTCGACGCGGCCCCAGCCGTTGGCGCGGCAAGGCAGCACGCTCTAGTCGGCATCAGCGACCCGGTAATCACAGGCTCAACTCCTGGCCTGCTTGAGGCGGTCGCGCCAAAGTGGCGCGCTGCCGGGATCGACATTGCGTCGGTAACCGCCGACTGGCGAGAGATTGCGCCCGACAAGGACGCCACCGTGGCGCCACCAGGGTTTAACGGCGCTGACCCGTCCTCCACGCTCTACGACTGGGCTAACTTGGATCGCGTGATCGCCGTGCTGCGCTCGCACAGGCTTGAGCCGCTGCTGACGATCACTGGGCCCGGGCCGCTTTGGTCAAGCGGCGACCAATCACGGGGCAGCGCCCGCTATCGGCCGGATGCTGACCTATTTGCGGCGTTCGCGGCCGCCGTCTCAGAGCGCTATTCGGCGCAGGTAGCGCGATACATCATCTGGACCGAGCCAAATACGAGCGAACGGCTGCGACCTCAATCGTTCTGCTCGAAGGGCCGCTGCTCGCCGCGCTCACCGGAGATCTATCGCAAGCTCTTTAACGCTGCCGCCACTGCAATCCGTCGCGCCGACAGCAGCGCGCAAGTTTACGCTGGCGCGCTTGCTGCACGCGGAATGGATGGGAAGGACTCTGACGACCCAATCAGGCCGATCCCGTGGCTGAGAGCATTCGGTTGCCTAGGCGAGGGTGACACCGCCGATCGCAGCTCGGCGGCCTGCGATGGCTTTGAAGCGAGCGCGGTAGATGGCCTCGCCTTCCACCCGGATCAGCGCGCAACGGCGCCCAGTAAGCGGCTTCCCAGCACCTTTGAGGTAGGCATCACCGACACCCGCCGCCTGACCGATGTGCTCGATGCAGCGCAGCTCACAGGCGGCTTAACGAACGCCGCAGATAATTCGCTGCCGATCGACATTTACTACGACGAGTGGGGCTACCAAACTAACCCGCCTGACGTCTACAGTGGCGTCAGCCTAGCCGCGCAAGACCGCTGGCTTCAACAGGGCGCGAAGATCGTTTACGGCCAGCCCCGGGTGAAGCTGCTCGGCCAATACCTCTGGCGCGATCAACCGGTCGTCGATGACGGCAAGGGCGTGGACGCGTACTCGGGCACGCAAAGCGGGATCTACAGCTTCGATGGCTCGCCGAAGCCTGCCGCCGCACATTTCAGCAATCCATTCTGGGCCTACGTGCCAGCCGACGGCGGCAGCGCCAGGCTCTGGGGTCAGGTCCGTCCGGGAGCTGCGCACAGCGTCGCAATTCAGCGCCGGATCGGCCGCCGCTCATTTAGAACAATCGCCGAAGTTCAAACTGACGCCGAGGGCTACTTCAGCACCAGCTTTGAGATCCGTACAGCGGCGAGCTACCGCTACTACTGGCTAGCTGGATCGCAGGCGCGGAAGCGGTACTCTGCCGCCGTCGCGTTGCGTCCGCGCTGAGGCTGAAGTTAGCTTCGCGTGAAGCGGCGACCGGCGACCGGCGAGGCATCTTCATCGATTGGTTTCTTGGTTGTGATGCCAGCGGCTTCAAGAACGTCATCGCCGCCGCCCGCCTGCTCATTTGCTTGCGCTTCCATCAGCGCTAGCCGCTCAGGCGTCATCGCTTCCGCGTCTTCGTTCTCAGCTAGCCATTCGGCGGCCTCGGCGGCCGCCGCTTCGTCGCGCACTACCGTTTTGCCAGAGTCGTAGTAGCGATCGATCTCAGCGAAGAGTTCATCCACGAGCCGCTCTGTCGGCACCTTTTTCAAAGGCTCACCTTTCGAGAAGATCATCCCCGAGTCTTTTGCGCCTGTGATGCCGAAGTCGGCGTGGCGAGCCTCGCCAATGCCGTTGACCGCGCAGCCGAGCACCGAGACCTCAATTGCGTCGGGGTAGGCCGCGAGGCGTTCCTCGATCTCGATCACTACCGAATCCATATCGAACTGCAGCCGCCCACAGGTCGGGCAGGCAATCAGTACCGGGCCGCGCTCGCGCAGCTTCAGCGCTTTGAGAATCTCCCAAGCAACCTTCACCTCTTCTTCGGCATGGAAGGTTGAGAGCGAGATTCGCACGGTGTCGCCAATGTTGTCGGCCAACAGCGCGCCAAGACCAACGGCAGACTTCAGCGAGCCCGTCCAGCGCGTTCCAGCTTCGGTCACGCCGAGATGGATTGGGTAAGGAATCCGCTCCGAAAGCCTACGGTTGGATGCGATTGTGTTCGGAACGCTGGTCGACTTCATCGAGATCTTAAAGTCGCTGAACTGAAGTTTTTCCATCAGCTCAACGAACTCGACCGCTGCCGTGACTAGCGCCTCGACCGGGTCGCTGAACTCAAGCTCCATCAAGTGCTTGGGAAGCGAGCCGGAGTTGACGCCGATCCGTAGTGGCACGCCGGCCGCTGCCGCAGCGGCGACAACCTCAGCGACCTTTTCCGGGCCGCCGATGTTGCCGGGGTTAAGACGGACGCACGCGGCACCATTGGCGATCGCCTTCAGCGCCAGCGTGTGGTTGAAGTGGATGTCAGCGATTATCGGGATCGGCGACTGGGCAACAAGAGTCTTCAGCGCTTCGGCATCGCCTTCACGCGGCACGGCGCAACGGATCAAGTCGGCCCCGGCGTCGGCGCAGCGGATGATCTGCGCCAGCGTCGCCTCGACGTTGGCAGTCTCGGTCTTCGTCATCGTCTGCACGGCTACCGGCGCGCCTCCACCGATCAGCACGCCCCCCACGTTAATTTGTCGCTCAGAAGCCACTCAGAGAGTGTACGAAGTAGCCCTACGTAGGGGTTCAGGGATACGCTTAGCGCTCCGATGACGACCGCTCCCGATCCAATCAACCTTGCCGACTATGAGCGGCTCGCAAGCGAGCTTCTCGAGGCCGGCCCGGGCGGCTACTACAACGGTGGCGCCGGTGATGAGAACACGCTGCGGGCGAACGCTGCAGCCTGGGACAAGATTACGTTGAGGCCGCGTGTCTGCGTCGACGTTGGTGATCTGTCAACAGCGGTAACTGTCCTTGGTGAGCAGCTCTCTATGCCAATCCTTGTCGCGCCTACCGCGCTTCAGCGCATTGCCCACGATGACGGCGAGCTGGCGATGGCACAAGCTGCGCAGGCGGCCGGCACACTGATGGTCTGCTCAACGCTCGCAAGCGCCAGCCTGGCCGAGATCGCTGCAGCAGCTCCCGGCGCGCAGCGCTGGCTGCAGCTCTATCTCTGCCGTGACCGTTCGGTTAGCAACGCGCTCGTCGATCAGGCCGTCGCAGCGGGGGCGACAGCGATTGTCGTCACCGTCGATGCGCCGTACGCAGGGATTCGCGAACGCGATCTGCGTAGCGGCTTTGTCGTGCCCGAACAGATCGACATGCCAGGAGTGACCGCCGCGCTCGGTCGCTCCGCAGGGCTGACGGTCGAGGAGTTCTTCGCAATGGTTGACCCAACCCTGACCTGGGCCAAGCTCGAAGAGTTCATCGAGAGTGCGCCGTTGCCGGTGCTCGTAAAAGGCATTCAGTGTGGTGAAGACGCACGACTAGCATGCGATCACGGCGTCGCTGGCATCATCGCCTCAAACCACGGAGGCCGTCAGCTCGACAACGTGGCGCCAACGGCAGAGCTGTTGGCCGAGGTCGTTGACGCTGCTGGCGGCCGCGTCGAGGTGCTTGTCGATGGCGGCATCCGCCGCGGTAGCGACGTCTGCGCCGCGCTGGCGCTGGGCGCAAGCGCGGTTCTGATTGGCCGCCCGATGCTCTGGGGCTTAACGGTCGACGGCGCGCAAGGTGCCGAGCGGGTGCTCGAGCTGCTGCGCCATGAACTTGAGATCTCGCTCGCCTTGCTTGGCGTTAGCTCGCCACGGCAGCTAACAAGAGCTCACGTAGCTGGCGCGTAGAGCGCTTCAATCTCATCGGCATACTTCGCCGCGATCGGCTTCCGCTTCAGTTTCATAGTCGGCGTCAGCTCGTCGCCGCCCGGCTCCCACGCTGCCGGCAGCAGTTTGAACTTCTTGATCTGTTCAACGCGCGCGAGGTGCGAATTACCTTGCTCAACAGCCGCGCCAACCAGTTCCAGCAATTGCTCGTTCTGCGAAAGCGCCGCGATCGATCCGTCCTCAATCCCCTCCTTCGTAGCCCACTGTGGGGCAAAGTCGGCGTCGAGCGAGATCAGCGCTGTGTTGTATGAGCGAGCGTCACCGATGCAGCAGACCTGATCAATCAGTGGCGAAGCGCTCTTGATTTGCGCCTCAATGTTGGCCGGCGACATGTTTTTACCGGCTGCGTTGATGATCAGCTCCTTCTTGCGATCGACAATCTTCAGGTACATCTCGTCATCGAACTGGCCGATGTCGCCGGTAGCAAGCCAGCCGTCGGCGTCGATCGTTGCCGCCGTCTCGTCGGCCATGTTGCGATATCCGAGCATGATCAGCTCGCCACGGATCATCACCTCCCCATCCTCCGCCAGCTTGAGCTCTACACCTGGCACGGCAGGGCCGACGGTGCCAATCCGGACTTTCCCCGGCGGGTTAACTGTTCCGCCGCCGCAAGTTTCTGACATCCCCCACAGCTCTGCTAGCGGCAAGCCGATCGCGTGGAAGAACTCCAGCACCTCGACCGGCGTTGGTGCTGCGCCAACGTTGATCGTGACAACTTGGTCGAGCCCCAGCATTACGCGCAGCGCAGCAAAGTACTTCTCGTCAGCCTCGGCGACCGTTGCCGCTAGCTGCTCGGGAACCGGCTGGCCGGCTTGCTCAAGGCGGACCTTCTCGATCGCCGCCTCTAGCGCCGCCTCTAATGGTTCGCGCTGATCATCGGGTTGGCTAGCGACCATTCCTTGGAGCCCGCCGCGGAGCTTCTCCCAGATTCGCGGCACCGCGAAAAACCAGTTCGGGCGAACCTCCGGGAGGACCTCCATCAGGAGCTTGTGGTCGGGCACCGAGGTAATTTCGAAGCCCATCACAGCCGGGATGTAGTGGTGCGCGGCGCGCTCGGCGATATGAGCCGACGGCAGCCAGCTAATCACGCGCGAGCGGCGCGGAAAGTTCACGATCGAGGATGTGCCGCGGACCATCCACATCAGGTTGTTGTGGGTCAATTGAACTCCCTTTGGCGGGCCGGTTGTGCCGCTCGTGTAGATCAAGGTGAGGATGTCGTCGGGGCCTATTTCCTCGCTTGCACCGGCACCGTCAAAATCGGCGTCGATCTGTTCGAGCTCGGCCAGGCTGATCGTTCCTTCGACGCCACTGGCAGGGCCATCAACGAGAATGATCTGTGGCGGGCTATCGAGCTTCGAGCAGGCCAGTTGAACCGTTTTCAGGTAGGTCGGCTCGGTGACGATTAGCTTGCTGGCCGAATCCTCGAGGAGGTAGTCGATCTGATCGGCGCTATAGGTCTGGTAGACCGAGAACGGCGTGCCGCCAGCAATCATCACACCGAAGTCGACAATGTGAAACTCCGGCCGGTTGACGAGCATTAGCGCGACCGTGTCGCCCTTCGCGATGCCTAGGCCGCGTAGGCCGCCGGCGATCCGGTCGGCGCGCTCCAAGCCCTCGCGCCAAGTAATTACGACTGAACCGTCACGGTTCTTGACCCAGGTTTGGTCAGCGTTTTCGGCGGCCGTGATCCTGAAAGCTGCAGCCACGGTCGTCGTCTTCATTGCCGCATACTCGATTAGTTCAGTTGTCATCTCGCTCCTAACGCCGGTTGGTCGCGAAAAAACTACCAATCTTTAGCCCGTCTGGGGAATTAACGAAGCCTGAAGCCCTCGCCTTGCAAGCGTGAGATGTCATTTGTAAGGCCGACCGCGAAAAGGATCAGCACGAGCACAAAACCGATCGCACTGGCCCGTTCCATTACCGAATAAGCGATTGGGCGACCGCGCAGTTTCTCAGCTAGAGCCCAGAAGATGTGGCCCCCGTCGAGCGGCAGGAACGGAAAGAGATTAATCAGCGCGAGCGAGAGCGAGATTATTGCGAGCACACTCAAGGCCTGCGCCAGATCGAACTCGAACGACTGCCGCGTGACCTCATAGCTGCCAACGACGCCGGAGATTTCCTTGCGCGCCTGAGAGTCGTAGGCAAGCCTCGAGAGCGCGCTCATCGTCAACGTCGTGACCCGCCACATTTCGGTGACGCTGCGCGAAGCTGCCGCAACTGGCCCCAGCGTTTCGCGATCGATTGCAAAGTTGAAACCGAGCCGAGTCTTCTTCGCGGCGTCGTCATAGCGCGGCGTTAGCAGCAATGTTTCGCGCTGCCCGCCACGCTCAATTACTACTCGGACCGGTGTTTCGGCCACGCAGCCCTGAGTCGGCGAGCCGGCACAGCGATGGCTTGAAATTACCGCGCCGAGCACGGCAGCGTCGCCCTTCTTGCCGTCCACTGAGATCAGCTGGTCACCAGCCTTTAGCGCGCTCGCCGCGGGTGAACCCGGCTCGGTTTGGTCGATTGTGCTCGACGGCGAGCTCAGCCCGACGACCAGGAAGAGCCCGAAGAAAATCACGAAAGCTACGAGTACGTTCATCAGCGGCCCCGCGGCAATCACAAAGATCCTTTTATTGACTGCCATCCGCGAATAGGAGCGAGCCTGCAGCTCGGGCGCGATCTCCTCGTTCGGGTTCATTCCCATGATTCGCACGTAGCCGCCAAGCGGAATCAGTCCGATGCAGTACTCGGTTTCGCCCCTCGTCCTCTTCCAGATGTGCGGCGGGAAAAAGAGCGAGAAGCGTTCGACCCGCATCCCGACCCTCTTCGCGGCCCAAAAGTGGCCGAGCTCGTGGAGCATAACTAGCGCTGAGAAGCCGGCGAAGGCGAGCAAATAACTCATCTCTAGAAGTGTACGAGCCGCCAGCTAGGCCAACGTAACTAAATGCTCTGCTGCCGTGGCTCGCGCTGCGCGGTCGGCGTCGATCAAAGTTTCGAACGAGTAACTCTGCATTATTTCAGCATCGCTAAGCGTGGCTTCGATCACCTCGGCAATTTGCAGGAAGGCGCAGCGGCGATCCAAGAACGCTGCGACAGCAACCTCGTTCGCAGCATTCAGTACGCACGGAGCAGTGCCACCTTCGCGGCCAGCGGCAAGCGCCAGCGATAGGCAAGGGAACGCTTCGTTGTCGACCGCCTCAAAGTTCAGCGAACCGAGCTGCTCCAAGTCGAGCGGCGCGAGCTCCAGTTTCGTGCGTTGGGGCCAATGCAGCGCGTAGGCGATCGGGACCTTCATGTCGGGATAGCCAAGATGGGCTAGCGATGAACCGTCGGCAAGCGAGATCATTGCGTGGACGATCGACTGTGGGTGGACCACGACCTCCAAGTCGTTGTAGGCAACGCCGAACAGCTGGTGTGCCTCGATCAGCTCGAGCCCCTTATTCATCAGCGTCGCCGAGTCGATTGAGATCTTTCCGCCCATCTGCCAAGTTGGGTGGTCAAGTGCCTCTTCGACTGTTACCGCTTCCAGATCTTCGCGCCTGCGGCCGCGAAACGGACCGCCAGAGGCCGTCAGCGTCAGGCGCTCAATCGTTCCTGGCGGCTGTCCATTCTCGCTCGCGATCAGTTGGTAGAGCGCGGAGTGTTCAGAATCGACCGGCAGCAAGCGCGCGCCCGTCGCAGCGGCCAGTTCAATCACCAGTTCGCCGCCGACCACGAGCGATTCCTTATTCGCTAGGGCGAGGTCGATCCCCTCGCTCAGCGTGATGACGGTGGCAGCGAGGCCGGCCGAACCGACAATCGCGTTTAGTACTAAGTCTGGCTCGGCGGCCACAATCAACTCCGCGAGCGCCTCCGGCCCACTGAGCACCTCACCATCCCACGCGGCGCGCGCGAGCTGTGCGCTCTGCTCGTCGGCAATTGCAACTCGGCGCACGCCATGCTGCTGAGCCTGTGCGATTAGCCGCTCCCAGCGGCGCTCGGCGGAGATTGCGACCAATTCGAGGTCGTCGGCGGCAGCGACGAGCTCGAGCGCTTGTTCACCAATCGATCCGGTCGAGCCAAGGATTACGAGTCTGCGCATCGGCTAATGCGCTAGAGCAGCGCACTCCAGACGTAGTAGCCAGCGACAATCGAAAAGCAGACGGCGTCGAGGCGGTCGAGCACGCCGCCATGAGCGCCGAAGATCGTCCCCGAATCCTTCACGCCCGCCTCACGCTTGACGTAGCTTTCGAAGAGGTCTCCTAGGGGCGCTGCGAGTGCGACGGCGAGGCCGAGAATTAGCGCGTCGACGCCACTTAGCCAGTCCAGGTAGAGGCCTGTGAACCATGCGGCGGCGGTGCCGGCAACGATGCCGATAAGTAGCCCCTCGACCGTCTTTGCCGGTGAGATTCGCGGCGCCAATCGGCGGCGTCCGAATGAGCGGCCGCCGAAGTAGGCGCCGGTATCGGTTATGAAGGTCGCGATCAGCACGAGGAAGACGATTGCCGATCCGTGGACGAGCTCGCGCAGCATGATCGCGTGAGCAAAGGCGAGCCCAATCCAGATTAGACCGAGCATCGCGATCGCGAGCCCAGGCAGGCTCGTTGCTTGATGGTCGCTAATGCTGATTAAGAAGACAACTGCGAGCGAGAGAATTAGTGCCAGCAGAACGCGCGAAGGGCCGCCCGTCTGCGCAGCCACAAGCAGTAGAAGCAGCCCGACGAAGCCAGCCAAGATCGGTGGCGAGAGCCGCTCGAACATCGAACATAGCTCGCGTAGCGCGATCACGCCGAGCACGAAAAGCCCGAGTCCGAAGATCCAGCCGCCGATCGCAACCAGCGCAATCGCCAGTAGCGCTAGGGGCACCGCCGTCGCGACCCTGGCCGTTAGCTCTGAGCCGCCGTTACGCAGCTCCAGCCAGCGCAGCCTCTTAGCGCGCGAACTCTTAGCCGGTTGCAGCTGGTCAGCCATTAGCGGCCACCGAAGCGACGTTCGCGCGATGCGAACTGTTGGAGCGAATCGACTAACGCGTCGCGACCGAAATCGGGCCACATCTCATCGCGGAATACGAGCTCCGAGTAAGCACACTGCCAGAGCAGATAGTTCGAAACACGGACGTCCCCCCCAGTCCGAATCAGAACGTCAGGGTCATGCATCTCGGGCGCATAAAGGAGCTCGGCGAAGGCCTCTTCGCCGCCGCCTTCGTAGCGCGCTGCAGCATCGACAATCTCAGCGCGCGAGCCGTAGTCAAAGGCGATGAAGAGTGTCATCAGCTGATTCTCAGCCGTTTCGGCTTCAGCCCATTGGATCCGCTCCAACAGGGTCGCACCGATTCGATCCCGACGACCGATGAAGCGCATCCGCACGCCCTCTTGCTTCAGCTCCGGCGTCTCGCTAGTGATTCGCTCGGCAAACATCTCCATCAGCCCGGCCACCTCAGCGGCCGGGCGGCTCCAGTTTTCGGTCGAAAAGGAGTACACAGTCAGCTCTTTGACCCCGAGCTCAACGGCGTCGCGCAAGCGCGCCTTGACGTTATCGGCACCGGCGCGGTGCCCTTCGAGCGTCGCCAGTCCTTGGCTCTCAGCCCAGCGCCCATTGCCGTCGGTGATGATCGCGACGTACCGCGCCGCAGTCGCGGGGGCGGTCATCAGACCTCGGTGATCTCTGCTTCTTTTCCCTTGAGGTGGGCTTCAAGGCTGGCAACATTTGCGTCGGTTAGCTTCTGCAGCTCTTGCTCGGCGCGATGTTCGTCGTCGGCCCCGGCGTCACCAGCTTCGCGCAGTTCACGCAGGTCCCCCATCACGTCTCGGCGCACGTTGCGAATCGCAATCCGTCCCTCTTCCGCGATCGAACGAACGACCTTCACAAGCTCCGCGCGCCGCTCTTCGTTGAGCTCCGGGATCGAGAGGCGGATTAGCTTTCCGTCATTGCCTGGAGTCAGGCCGATGTCAGAATCGATAATTGCTTTCTCGATCAGCTTGATCGAAGAGATGTCATACGGCTGCACCGTAAGTAGCCGCGCCTCGGGGGCGTTGATCGTCGCCAGCTGCTTCAGCGGCGTTGGCACGTCGTAGTAGTCGACCATTACGCGATCAAGCAGCGCCGTGCTGGCGCGGCCGGTTCGAATCGTGGCGAATTCAGCGTTCGTACTTTCGACCGTCAGCTTCATCCTCTCGCCAGCATCTGCGAGCAGTTCGTCGATTAGATCGCTCATGTCTTGACCAAGGTTCCCACAGCGCTTCCGCAGACTATCCGGTCGATGTTCTGCTCGTCGTCCATGTTGAAGACGTGAATCGGCAGGCCGTTCTCCATGCAGAGCGTCAGGGCGGTGGCGTCCATAACCTTCAGTCCGCGCTGAATCGCCTCCATGTGAGTGATCGTCGGGATCAGCTCGGCGTCTGGGTCTTTCTTCGGGTCGGCACTATAGACGCCGTCAACGCCGTTCTTAGCCATCAGGATCGCATCCGCCCGAACCTCGGTAGCACGCAATGCGGCAGCTGTGTCGGTCGTGAAAAAGGGGTTGCCGGTGCCACCGGCAAAGATCACGACGCGACCTTTCTCAAGGTGGCGCATCGCGCGGCGGCGAATGTATGGCTCGGCTACCTCAGCCACGGCGATTGCCGACTGCACGCGCGTATGTACGCCTACACGCTCTAGAGCATCTTGAAGTGGCAGCGCGTTGAGCAGCGTCGCCAACATGCCCATGTAGTCAGCTGTGGCGCGGTCCATCCCTTCCGCTGCCCCGCTCATTCCGCGATAGATGTTGCCGGCGCCGACAACAATCGACACTTCGATGCCGCGGTCGTGAACGACCTTGATCTGCTTGGCGACTGCGTTGACTCGGTTTGGGTCGGTACCGAAATCAAGATCACCCATCAACGACTCACCAGAGAGTTTTATAAGGACCCGCCGGAATACCGCTTCGTCGGCCATGGCCGAAGGCTACTCCCCTACGGCGTAGCGTTCGAATCGGGATATCACAATGTTCTCCCCGGTCTTCGCTGACAGCACCTCACGCAGCTGTTCAATCGTCTTTCCTTCGTGACGGTCAGCGTTGACGTGATTCTGGCGGAGCAGCACTGTTTCGTCGAGCCATTTGTCGAGCATTCCTTGCACGACCTTCGGCCGCACCTTCTCGGGCTTGTCGGCGGCTTGCTCTGCAAAGACGCGTTCTTCTGCTTCGCGTTCCTCTGCCGGGACCTCGTCGTCGTTGATGAACCGGGTCGCGGGTGAGGCGGCAATATGCATAGCGATCTCGCGCGCAAAAGCGACGAACTCGTCGTTGCGGGCGACAAAGTCGGTGTTGCAGTTGACCTCGACGAGCACTCCAACTGTGCCCGTTGCGTGGATGTAGGACTGTACGGTCCCTTCGGCGGCTTCGCGGTCGGCGAGCTTGCCGAGCTTGTTGCCCATCTTGACGCGCAGAATCTCGGTTGCCCGCTCAGCGTCGCCGTCGGCCTCCATTAGCGCCTGCTTACAGTCCATCATTCCGGCGCCTGTTGCCTTGCGTAGCGCCGCCACGTCCGCCGCCTTTACTTCGCTCACTTGGACTCCTCTTCCGGTTCAGCCTCGGGAGCCACTTCCTCCGCCGGAGCTTCCTCCGCCGGGGCTTCCTCTGCCGGCGCTTCTTCTGCCGGAGCTTCTGCCACTTCAGCCGGCTCAGCCGGCGGTTCCTCGGCTACCGCCGCTGGCGCAGCTGGTGCCTCCGGCGGCTGAGCTGCTGCCAGTTCGACTGCGGCCGCTTCGGCTGCAAGCCGATCGGCCTCCTGAAGCTTCATCTGCTCAGCCTGCTCAGCCTCAATCTTCTCTTGCTCTTCGGCGCGAATGCGGGCCTGCTCCTCAGCCTCAACGCGCGCCTTCTCCTCATCGGCGAGGAAGCTCAGACGGGCTTCGGCGATCACATCGGCGAGGCCGTCGGAGATCACTTTGCATGAGCGGATCGCATCGTCGTTGCCTGGGATCACAAAGTCGATGCCGTCGGGGTCACAGTTCGTGTCAACTAGCCCAATAACCGGGATCCGCAGGCGCTGTGCTTCGCGAACTGCAATCTCTTCGACGTTCACGTCTACGACGAAGATCGCGTCAGGCGCGCGCTGCATGTGCTTGACGCCTCCGAGGTTTGCGCGCAACTTAGTGAGGTCGGCAATCGCCGACATCCGCTCCCGCGTTGGTAGCAGCGCTAGCTGACCCTCTTCTTCGTAACCCTCAAGGTCGTGAAGGCGCCGAATCCGTTGGCTGATCGTTTGATAATTGGTCAGCAAGCCGCCGAGCCAACGATGGTTGACGTACGGCATTCCAGCGCGCTCGGCGGCGTCCTTTACGGAGTCGCGAGCCTGCTTTTTTGTGCCGACAAAGAGGATAATTCCGCCACCACGAGCGATCTGTTCGACGAAGGCCTGAGCCTCGGCAAGCAGCACCTCAGTGCGCAGAAGATCAACGATGTAGATGCCTTCGCGCTCACCAAAGATGTAGCGGCGCATCTTCGGATTCCAACGCCTCGTCTGGTGTCCGAAGTGGACTCCAGCTTCGAGCAGTTCCCTCAGTCCGACCGCGTTTGTGGCGGTGGTCATACGTACTCCCTTAGTTGACTTCGAATAGAGCCCGCAGCGGTTTGTTGGGTCCCGACTTCGCGCTTAGCGCTTGGCGGGCAGGGCCGACAATCCGTTGATCCGCGGGGTTGCGGTTGATTGAGCCTCCATAGTAGCTACAAACCCAGCTAATAGGTCGCTAGCGGTCGCTTTGGGCAGCTTTGAGCGCGCACTCCAGATCGGCCGGTAGCGGCGAGACGACGTCGACTTCGACGCCGCTGATCGGATGATCGAAGCTTAGACGCGCAGCGTGAAGAAACTGTCGCTTGAGCCCGTAATCAGGACCAGCGCCGTAGGTTGGGTCGCCGACCACTGGCAGCCCAATCGCCTCGAGGTGAGCACGGATTTGGTGCGTGCGGCCAGTCTCCAACTTGACCCGCAGCAATGTTGTTTGCGGCAGCGTCCGTTCGATCTCGAAGTGCGTGACGGCGGCGCGCGGGCGGTCGCTGTCGAGCGAAACCTTCGTGCGCTTACGACGATCGCGGCCGATCGGAGCATCGATTGTCCCGGTCCTAGAG
>JAEMTR010000141.1 GCA_016462245.1 Solirubrobacteraceae bacterium | reverse complement strand
GTTACGTTCCGTTGCTCAAAGCGGCCCGAGTTGCTCTGGCCGCCGCGGATCCGAAGGCGCGCGTCGTTCTCGCAGGCCTCTCAAATTATTCTTGGACGAGCCTTGGCGAGCTATATCGAGCCGGAGGTAGAGGCTTGTTTGATTACGCGGCCCTCAACCCGTTCAGCAACCAAGTTGCTGGTGTTTTAGAGATTATTCGGCGGTCACGAGTCGTGATGGCCAAATATGGCGACGCGTCAAAGCCGCTTATCGTCAGCGAGGTTGCCTGGTCATCAGGGAGAGGATTGGCTAAACAGAAGTTTGGTTGGGAGACAGACGAAAGAGGCCAGGCCGCGCAGCTCACGAGCTTGATGCAGGCGCTTGAGCGTAAGCGCAAGGCTTACCGCCTAGATGGCGTGGCTTGGGCCACGTGGCTCTCGCCAGCCCTTGGCTCGCCTTGGTCTTTCGACTATTCGGGCCTCAACAGGATGGTTGGTGACAAGGTAGTTTCGAAGCCCGCGCTCACGGCGTTCCGTAATTCAGTGTCGAAGCGCTAGTCCACCTACAGCTCGTCTGAACAGTCACGCCTCGAACCGGCTACTTCGAATCGCAGGCCGGGCTAGGCTCTGCGAATGAGTAATCCGGTTTCTAATGACCCCGATGAAGCTCGCAGCGCAGCGCTTGACCGAATCGCCGCGGCCGAGCGAGCAATCGAGCAGCTGCTAGCAAGCGTCCGCTCAAGTACGGCCGAACTTCAAGCGGAGCTAGGGCACGTACGACTCAGCGTCATTGAGATGCACGGTCACGCTATCTCGAAATTAACTCCGCTCACCGAGCCACCGGTTGGCGGTGACGCGCCGGAAGGCGCCAGCGAGGGCGCACGGCTCGTGGCGCTCGACCTAATCGGCCGTGGGATCTCTACTGAGCAGGCCAAAGAGCGCCTGCGCGAAACCTTCCCAGAAGTTGACGCCGACGCGGTCTTGCGAGCAGTAGGCGCAACTCCGGCCGCCTGATTGCGTTGTAACGACCGTGCGTGCCTTTACGACACTGCTCGCTGCCGCCGCAACGGCAGCACTCTTCGCAGCGCCGGCGCAGGCCGCGTCGGTTTCGCCATCTTTCTTTGGCGTGATGGCGAATGGCCCGCTTGACGCGCCCGGCGTTGATCTCGTCAACGAAGGGGCTGTGATGAAGACCAACGGCGTCGGGACGATTCGGCTACCGGTGCAGTGGCCGCAGCTGCAGCCATACGCAAGCTTTGCGCAGATTCCAGAGAGCACCCACCAATACTTCACCAACGTCGGCGGTATCCCAACCGACTTTTCGACCACCGACGCTCAAATTGCTGCAGCGGCGCGGAACGGAATTGACGTCACTGCTCTTGTAGTGCGCGCGCCGTCGTGGGCCGCACTGAAGCCCAACGAGGTTTTCTCACCGCCGCGTGAGCCAGCAGCATACGGCCGCTTTCTGAAAACGCTGATCAGCCGCTATGGCCCGAAAGGCAACTTCTGGTCAGCTAACCCTTCGGTACCAAAGCGGGCGCTACGCAACTTTCAGATTTGGAATGAGCCAAGCCTGAGCCGATATTTCCCCGTCACACCTTGGGCGCCGGCATATGCCAAATTGCTGCGTGCCTCCTACACGGCTGTAAAGGCTGCCGATCCCGGTGCGAAGGTGATCACGGCCGGCCTGCCAAATTTCTCCTGGCGAGAGTACGCCACGCTCTTCAAGGCTGGGATGAAACCGCGGGGTTACTTCGACGCGATCGCCGTCCATCCGTTCACCGGCACGGCAGATGGCAGCGTCAAGATCCTTAGCTTCGTGCGGGCCGTGCTCGACGCCAACGGCGCGCGCACCGCGCCGCTGTGGGTGACGGAGATCTCCTGGCCGTCAGGCCGCGGCAAGGCCGACGCCAACCAGAACTGGGTCACGACCGAGGCGGGCGATGCGTTGAAAGTCGATCAGGTCTATCGCGCCTAGGCGAAGAGCGCTAAGCGGCTGAAGCTGGCCCGTGCCTACTGGTACAACTGGGTCAGTAGCGACAGCGGCAACCAAGACGCTTTCGAATATGCGGGTCTGCGCCGTGTCGGCCCGGACGGCAGCTTTGAGAACAAGCCAGCGCTGGCCGCGTACCGCAAAGTCGCTCAAGCTCTGACGCGCTAGCCATTGGGCGCTACCGGCGCAGGTGCGGCCGCTAGCGGCCAATAGACTTGCCCCAATGGCATCAGTCAACTCAATCGTCGTCTCCGGCGCTCGCGAGCACAACCTCAAAGACATCTCGCTCGAGCTGCCGCGCGACTCTCTCGTCGTCATCACCGGCCTTTCTGGCTCCGGAAAATCATCGCTCGCATTCGACACGATCTACGCCGAAGGGCAACGGCGTTACGTCGAGTCGCTGAGCGCCTACGCGCGCCAGTTCCTTGGCCAGATGGATAAGCCCGACGTCGATTCGATCGAAGGCCTCTCTCCGGCAATTTCGATTGACCAGAAGACGACGTCGCGTAACCCGCGCTCAACGGTCGGAACGGTGACTGAGGTCTACGACTACCTGCGCCTGCTCTGGGCCCGCGTCGGTCATCCCCACTGCTACAAGTGCGGCGCGCCGATCGCCGGTCAGTCGGCCGACCAGATCATCGACCAAGTGACGGAGCTACCGGAGGGCACGCGGCTAATCGTGATGGCGCCACTGATTCGTGATCGCAAAGGCGAATACGGAAAGCTCTTCGAAGGGCTGCGTGCCGACGGTTATGCCCGCGTGAAGGTTGACGGTGAGCTGCGGATGCTCGATGAGGAGATTGAGCTAGACCGCAAGTTCAAGCACTCGATCTCGGTCGTCGTCGACAGGCTCGTAATCCGCGAAGGGGTCCGTAAGCGGCTCGCCGATTCGATCGAGACCGCTGTAGCCCTCGCTGGCGGAATCGTCGAGGTAGAGACAGCGCCGGAAAAGGGGGAGGGCGAGCTGATGACCTTCTCGGAAAGCTTCGCCTGCCTCAAGTGCGGCGTTTCGATGCCAGAGCTCGAGCCGAGGATCTTCTCCTTCAACTCGCCTCACGGCGCCTGTGAACGCTGCACTGGGCTCGGCTCGCAGATGGAGATCGACGAAGAGCTGATCGTCCCCGACCCTTCGCTCTCGATCGCGGCCGGAGCGCTGGCGCCATGGGCTGCGAGCAGCTCCAACTATTACGAGCAGATCACGCAGGCGCTGGCCGCCGAATACGACGTTGACATGTCCGTGCCCTGGGAATCGCTGACCAAGATCGGGCGCGACTACTTCCTCCATGGCACCGGTAAGAACGCAGTCGAGGTGACGTACCGCAACCGCTACGGCCGCACTCGCTCGTACTCAACGCGCTTCGAGGGAATCATTCCCAACCTCGAGCGTCGCTACCGCGAAACCGATTCCGAATCGATGCGCGAACGGATCGAGGAGTTCATGGCTGTCGCCGCTTGCCCAGCCTGTGAGGGCTCGCGGCTGCGGCCAGAGTCGCGAGCCGTGCTGGTCGGCGGGATGGCGATCAACGAGTTCACCTCGCTCTCCGTTCGCCGCGCGCTGAAGTGGGTTGACGAGGTCGAACTGACCGAAACCGAGTCGCACATCGCACGGCTGATCATGCGCGAGATCTCGGAGCGGCTCAGCTTCCTGGAGAACGTCGGAATTGGCTATCTGTCGCTGGATCGGGCGGCGGCCACGCTTTCGGGCGGCGAAGCGCAGAGAATCCGTCTAGCGACGCAGATCGGCTCAGCCCTGGTCGGAGTGCTTTATGTGCTCGATGAGC